>NZ_JABWRA010000051.1:0-46091 GCF_014268705.1 Pseudomonas sp. SWRI179
ATCGAAACACCGCACCTGTGGCGAGGGAGCTTGCTCCCGCTGGGCTGCGCAGCGGCCCCGGCTTCTTGCGGCGGCTCTGCACCATTGTGTGAGCGAGCTTGCGCGCGATAGCGGTGGGTCAGTTTGGATTGATGTTGGATGTGCAGCCGCCTTCGCGAGCGAGCCCGCTCCCACAGGTTCAGGCCTGTGGTCTGGCGGCCGCTCAAGCTAAAAGACCGCAGCCCTCGGCAGTCCCTGCATCGGATCAAATGCAGGGACTGTCGAAGGCTGCGGTGTTTCGTTTCCAGCGTGTTTCATTTGCCGCTGGTAATTTCTCCTGCCGAGTCCTGGTCAAAGAACTCCGGGATCGGATAGTTGAAGCTGTTGAGCCAACGCTGCATGGCCATCTCGCGCTCGGCGGCCGAGGCGGTTTGCAGGTGGGTGGAGGCCGCCACGCCGCGAATCTGCAGTTGCATCCAGCTCTCGGTGCCTTGCTGAGCGACCGAGGAGGGGCCTGGCTCAATGGCCCAGGCGGCGGTGGACAGGCCCACCATGCACACGATCATCAATTGTTTGGTCATCATTTCTTGAACTCCTCGTAACGCTCTACTTGACCGCGCCGGTTGAAGCATCGACAACTTCGGTCAGGCGGTTGGCGGGTGACGTCACTGCCTGAGGGGCCGAGCCCCTGATTTTTTCCGCACGGGCCTGGGCATCTGCTACTTGCCGGGGGCTGAGCTTGGCCATGTTGGCGAGCTCGGCGGCCTGCTTCCAGTTGTCCTGGTAAATCAGCAGGGTCACCATGTTGATCGCGGCCAGCGTGTCGGACTGCTGGAGCTCCATGGCGGTCATGAACTCGAAGCGGGCTTCTGAAATGCGCCGCTGGTTGAGGTAGACCACCCCCAGGTCATTGCGGATCTTGCCCTCGGTCGGGGCCATTTTCGCGGCGCGTTCGAGGTACTGTGTCGCGGCCGCATTGTCATGTTTGGCCGCCGCCAGCTGACCCAGGCCATGTTCACCGTCAGCGGCCAGGCACGTCCCCTGCAGGCTTTTATACAGCGGTTCGGCCTCGTTGCGGCCCATCAGCCGCAGCACCCGAGCCTTGCGCAGGCGGACCTGGACCAAGTCCTCGGGCAAGCGTTCGAGGTTCGCCAGGCTGGCGTATAGACGGCCCTCGTTGGCCATGTCTTCCGCCATGTTCAGGGCCAGCTCCTGGTCGGCCCCGGGCTTGGCACAATCGGCCGAGCGTGAAGCCACCACACCGTTGCTGGCGCAGCCGGCAAGCATCAAGGCCGCCGTTAAAGCGATCACTGTTTTCATGGAATACCCCTTGGCGAGCCGTTGGACATCGAACGCCTTGCACATCAGGCGCCGGCTCATTGGGAAAGCCCGCTGCGGTTGTCAAACTCGCCACTTTCAAGGAAGTACATGCGATAGAAGTTCGGGTCGTAATTGCGCAGTTGCTCGCCGGGCAAGCTCGGCAGTTGCGCGTTGGCTGCCAATGGTTGGACCAGGTGTGGGGTGACGATCATCAACAGTTCGCGTTCTTCGCGGTTGATGGAATTGTCACGAAAGAACGCGCCGAGAATCGGCACGTCGCCCAGCCCTGGAAACTTGTTCACCTGGGAGCTGTTACGGGTGCTGATCAGGCCGCTGATGACAAAACTTTCGCCATCGGCCAGGGCGATGCTGGTATCGGTGCGGCGTACCGTGAGGGCGGGTACCAATGTCCCGGCGATGTTCACGGCGTTGGTGAAGTCCAGCTCACTGACTTCCGGCGCCACCTTCAAGACGATGCGATTCTTGCCGATGACGGTGGGGGTCAGGGTCAGGCGGATGCCGAACTCCTTGTACTCGATGGACACGTTGTCGCTGCCTGCGCTGGGCACCGGGATCGGCACTTCGCCGCCGGCCAGGAAACTCGCACTCTGCCCGCTGAGGGCCACCAGGCTCGGCCGCGCCAGTGTGTAGGCGAAACCGCTGCCTTCCAGGGCGTTGATCATCAAGAGGGTCTTACCGGTGGCGAACGACAGGTTGAACATGTCGTTATTGACCGGCAATGAAGGCCGGACCACACCGCCGATGGTGGGCAAGGTCCTTGGCGAACCGAACAGGAAATTGCCGCGGGTGCCGAAAATCGAGGTCGAGGCTTCCTTGAGCTTGGTCCGGCTGACTTCCACGAAACGGATGTCGGTCTGTACCTGGGCGAGCAGCATCGGGTCTTCGGAAGGCATGCTCGCAGCGCTCGTCAGCGCCTCAGTGGCCCGGCCTCTGACAAAGACCATGCTCTGGCGCGGTATTTTCGAACAGTCGGTCCAGACCATCAGGCTGGTGGCGCCGGGCGCCAGGCCCGTGAGGATGAAGGCATCGCTGCCACTGGGTTGCACATCGGCGATTTTCGGGTCGCCGACGGCCAGTTTCGTCACGGGGGCGAGGATGCGCAGTTCGCTCTGGAGCCCTTGGCCAACCTCGAAGGTCGCCGGCAAGCTGTCCAGTTGTGAACAGTTCGCCGCTGCGGCCTGCGCCGCTTCCAAGCCAAGACTCATCCAGAACAGGCCGTGAATGAAATGTTTTAAAACGGGTGCGGTGCGCTGGGTCATGAAGTGATCCTCGATGGAGAGGCCTTCCCTAGGCTTGCCTGATGCCTCGGATCACTTAAGAGGCCCGGGCTGCCCCTTTTCATCTCGCCAGATTGTTCATGAGTACCGGCTTCAGGCCTCATCGCTACCAGCGAACGGGCGCATTACACCGGCCCGACTGAACGACAGGCAGCTTGCGAACAACCTTTTTGGGTCCCGGGATCTCCGGGATTGTCGAGGGCAGTGACGGTATCGATCAGGGCGTATGAGGCACTTTTTACCGGCCCCGTCCTCGCTTGTGTTTGACGGTAGTTCACGCATGGCAAAGCGCCACGTCTCGGGACAAAAAAATGACTAAAAGCTGACGGGCGGAAAAGTTGGTGAAAATTCGCGTCAATAATCTGTCTTTTGTTGCGGTTTTCGGTTGACGTATTCACATGGAAAGGAAGGGGTTTAGCTATCCTGTGGTGGGTTCAGGAGAACATGTTGGTTTATCTGAAGAGCAGGACGCAGTGCCGATCGAGGTTCTCGACGGTAAGGATCTAAGGGCTGATCCATGTATAGGCCTGCGAACCGCTATCAGGCCGCACGCTACGGTGGGTGTCAGTCCACGTGATAATGAACTGACAACGTTCCTTTCTTCTCTGAAAGCGAGGCGATGGTGACCGCTCCCAGTTCCTGCAGCCGCCGTATATGGGTGCCGCCGCAGCCGTAGGCGGTCAGCTCACCGAAGCCGACTTCCCGCGTGCCTTGGCGAAGTGCGACCAGGCGAGGCAGGTCCTCGGCGATCCAGGCATCGATGCCCTGCTGGATGATCGATGTATCCAGCTCCTTGGCATGTTCGCCGGGCTGGAACTGTACGCGGCTTTCGCCGGGCCAGTGGTGGGCCTTGATCGGCTTCCAGCCACGGCTTTCGGCGAAATGGCCGATCAGGTGTCCGGCCGAGTGCAGGCGTGAGTTCAGCAACCGCCGTTGCTCATCCACGCGGATCGTGGCCATGCCCGGGGCCACTGGGCGATCGACGTAATGAACGATCTGTTGCCCGTCCTGAACGACGCGCAGCACCTGGGCGTCGTCGATCCATCCGGTGTCGCAGGGCTGACCGCCGCCCTGGGGATGGAACAGGGTGGCGCGCAGTACCACGGCAAATTCATTTTCCTGGGGGCTGCAATCCAAGACTTCCGCGTTGGCCTTGAGGTCATCGCTATGGAAAAAAAGGCGAAGCGTCATATTCCATATCCTTATCAGAATTTCCTGTCGCGATTATAAAGTATGCTGAAATTGGTGATAATCCGTTCCAATTTCAAAGGACTGTTGCGCCATGAGCACAAATCTACCGTTGCCGTTGCTTGCCGAAATGGCCATCTTCGTCAAGGTCGTGGAGACCGGCAGCTTTTCCGAAGCGGCCCGTCAATCCGGCTCATCGCCGTCGGCCATCAGCCGCAGCATTTCCCGCCTGGAGAAAGCCCTGGCGACCCGATTGTTGCAGCGCACCACCCGCAAGTTGCGCTTGAGCGATGGCGGGGAAGAGGTGTTCAAGCGCTGCCAGGAAATGGTCGCCGCCGCTCGATCGGTGATGGAAATCAGCGGCCAGTTCACCCAGGAAGCGCAAGGGCGTATCCGCGTCAGTGTGCCCAAGGCGGTAGGGCGTTTCGTGATTCATCCCCACATGCCTGAATTCTTGCGCCGTTATCCCAAGGTCGATGTGGAGCTGTTCCTGGAAGATAGACAGGTCGACTTGATCGATGATCATGTCGACCTGGCCATCCGGATTACCGATCAACCGCCGGCCGGGCTGGTGGGGCGCCAATTGCTGACCGTTGACCACTTGCTCTGCGCCACGCCGCAATACCTGGCGGAACACGGCGTTCCCACGCATCCCCACGACTTGCTGGAGCACAGCTGCATTTACCTGGGAGAAACCCCGAACGATGCGCGCTGGAAATTCAAGAAGGGCAGCAAGGCCGTCACCGTAGCCGTGCGCGGACGCTATGCGGCCAATCACACGGGCGTGCGGTTGGGGGCGGTTTTGCAGCACATCGGCATCGGTAGCCTGCCGTATTTTACCGCCCGACATGCCTTGGAACAGGGGTTGATCGTGCAGGTGCTGGCTGACTGGACGTTCCTGGCTTCCTACCACGGTGGCTTGTGGTTGCTGCATTCGCCGACCCGCTACCTGCCGCCGAAGCTGCGGGTGTTCATTGATTATCTGGTGGAGTGCCTGGCGAAGGAGCCGACCTTGAACAAAGTGGGCACGGGGAGTCGGTCCGGCAAGGTCGCGGCGCACTATGAATTGCCGGAGAGTGATGGGTTGTTCTGACGGGCGCCATCGCGAGCAAGAGGTCTGCTGTGCACATAAATCATGTGATCATTTACAAACCAGTGTGGGAGCGGGCTTGCTCGCGAAGACGGCAGTACAGGTAACATCGTCGCAAGCTGACCCAGCGCTTTCGCGAGCAAGCCCGCTCCCACAGGGGAGCTGTGGCGCACATGAATTCCTATGATCAACCGCAACCTGTGTGGGAACGGGCTTGCTCGCGAAGACGGCAGTATAGGTAACATCGTCGCAAGCTGACCCGACGCTTTCGCGAGCAGGGGGGCTGTGGCGCACATGAATTCCTATGATCAACCGCAACCAGTGTGGGAGTGAGCCTGCTCGCGATGAGGCCCATCCAGGCAACACACTTTGCCCAGACAAAAAAAGGCCCGCAGGGTGAACCGTGCGGGCCTTTTGCATGACGGATCGTTATCAGTGCTTGCTGTCCTGGTCCGACATCGCCAGCAATTGCTTTTCCTGGTTCCAGTCGAAAGGCTCGTCGTTCTGCTCGGCTTCGAAACGACGCTCTTCCAGGGCTTGGTACAGGGCGATTTCTTCGTCGGGCATATAGTGCAGGCAGTCACCGGCGAAGTACCAGAGCAGGTCGCGAGGCACCAGGTGGGCGATCTGTGGATAACGGACGATTACCTGGCACAGCAGGTCCTGACCCAGGTACTGGCTTTCGATCGGGTCGACGGGCAGTTGCGCGCGCAGTTCGTCGAAGCGCTCCAGGAACAAGGCGTGGCTTTCTTCGGGCACCTGTTCGGCCTCACCCACGGCGACCAGGATGCTGCGCAAATGGTCAAGCAAGATAAGGTGGTCGGCAACGATGTTGGACACGAGATAAGTCCTCAAGAGCAAAACGGGCGCAGGAGTATAAAGCCCTTGCGCCCGCTTTTATAGTTGAAGAGCTATAGCTGGCGAGCGTACCTGGCCGTCAGCGTCAACGGACCTTGTCCTGCGCCAGTGTCAGCTCGTCCTTATCGAAATCATCCACATCGATGACCTTGCGCCGCGCCGCCTCGGCCGCGCGCAAGGTCTGCGCTTCGCCGGCTTGCAGCACACCGGCGTCCAGCGCCGCGTCGATGAGGGGTTCGCCTGGCGCCGGGTTGAGCTGGCCCTGCTTGAGCGCACCGTGCAGTTTCTTGTGCAGCGGATGGGCGGCCGCCAGCAGATCGGCGGCGTGTTGCAAGGCGCCCACCGGGTCGTCGGTCGATTGCGGACGATAGCAACCTTGCAGCAACTCTTCGAGGGTCGGGTCACCCTTGGGGCGGCCAATGACCGCGGCGACCTCGGCGTCGAGCCTGTCGCTCGGGCCTTTGTGACGACGACCGAAGGGGAACACCACCAGGCGCAACAGACAACCCAGCACCCGGTTCGGAAAGTTGCCCAGCAGCTCATCCAGCGCGCGTTCCGCCTGGCCGAGGCTTTCCTCCATGGCCCAGTTGAACAGCGGCGCCATGTGCTCCGGCGAATCGAGGTCGTGATAACGCTTGAGCGCGGCGGACGCCAGGTACAGGTTGCTCAAGACATCGCCCAAGCGGGCCGACAGGCGTTCGCGGCGTTTGAGCTCGCCGCCCAGCAGCATCATGCTCAGGTCTGCCAGAAGGGCGAATGCCGCTGCCTGGCGGTTGAGGGCGCGAAAATACCCCTGGCTCAAGGCATTGCCGGGTGCTCTCTCGAAATGCCCCAGGCCCAAGTTGAGCACCAGGGTGCTGGCGGCGTTGCTGACCGCGAATCCGATGTGCTTGAGCAACAAGGCATCGAACTCGACCAGTGCCTGGTCCTTGTCTTCACGGGTCGCCAAGGCCATTTCCTTGAGCACGAACGGATGGCAGCGAATGGCGCCCTGGCCGAAGATCATCAGGTTGCGCGACAGAATGTTCGCGCCTTCGACCGTGATGAAGATCGGCGCACCTTGCCAACTGCGACCCAGGTAGTTGTTCGGGCCCATGATGATGCCCTTGCCGCCATGCACGTCCATGGCGTGGCTGATGCACTCGCGACCGCGTTCGGTCAGGTGGTACTTGAGAATGGCCGACAGCACCGAGGGTTTTTCCCCAAGGTCCACCGCGTTGGCGGTCAGCATGCGTGCCGCATCCATCATCCAGGCATTGCCGCCGATGCGCGCCATGGCTTCCTGGATGCCTTCGAATGCCGACAACGGTACGTTGAACTGCTCACGCACCTGGGCGTACTGGCCCGTTACCAGGCTGGTGAATTTCGCCGCACCGGTGCCCACCGCCGGCAAGGAAATCGAGCGTCCGACCGACAGGCAGTTCATCAGCATCATCCAGCCCTTGCCGAGCATGGCCTGGCCACCAATCAGGAAGTCCAGCGGGATGAACACGTCCTTGCCCCAGTTCGGCCCGTTCATGAACGCGGCGCCGAGGGGAAGGTGACGGCGGCCGATGTGCACGCCAGGGGTGTCGGTGGGAATCAAGGCGAGGCTGATGCCCAGGTCCTCTTCGTCACCCAGCAGGTGATCGGGGTCATACGCCTTGAACGCCAGGCCCAAGAGGGTGGCCACCGGGCCGAGGGTGATGTAGCGCTTTTCCCAGTTCAGGCGCAGGCCGAGGGTTTCCTGACCCTCCCATTCACCCTTGCAGATGATGCCGGTGTCGGGCATGGCTCCGGCGTCAGAGCCGGCCAGCGGCCCGGTCAGGGCGAAGCAGGGAATGTCGTCGCCACGGGCCAGGCGCGGCAGGTAGTGGTCGCGTTGTTCATCGGTGCCGTAGTGCAGCAGCAGTTCCGCCGGGCCGAGGGAGTTTGGGACCATGACGGTGGAGGCCAGGTCGCCGCTGCGGGTGGCCAGTTTCATCGCCACCTGGGAGTGGGCATAGGCGGAGAAGCCCTTGCCGCCATATTCCTTGGGGATGATCAGCGCGAAGAACCCGTGCCTCTTGATGTGCGCCCAGGCTTCAGGCGGCAGGTCCATGGCCTGGCCGATCTGCCAGTCGCTGACCATCGCGCAGAGTTCTTCGGTGGGGCCGTCGAGGAACGCTTGCTCCTCCTCCGTCAGTTGCACCTTGGGGTAAGACAGCAGCAGGTCCCAGTCCGGGCGGCCGCTGAACAGTTCGCCGTCCCACCACACCGTGCCGGCATCGATGGCGTCGCGCTCGGTCTCGGACATGGGCGGCAGGGTTTTCTGGAACCAGTCGAACATCGGCGCACTGAAATATTTGCGGCGCAGGTCCGGTAGCAGCAGCGGGGCCGCGACAGCCGCGAGCGCCACCCAGAGGATCAGCAGCAGCCAGCCGGGCGCATGGCTGAAAATGCCCATGGCGAACAGGTAGACCGCGACGATACCCAGCGCGGGCAGCGGGTCGGTGCGCCGATGCGCCAGCCAGGCGATCCCGACGACCAAGACCAGTATCCACAACAACAGCATATGTAATCCTCCGTGAACCAAGGCAAAACCGACCTTCAGAGCTTAGACGGCCTCTGCAAAACCGGCGGTCAGCGCGATGTGATTGATTTCGTGGGAAACCCTGGGTTCATTGCGCCAGTCTGGTTGGCAACAGCCGTGGGAAATCGTTCGTTATCGAAGTGAGAAAACGCCATTGTTTGGCAGGAATGCCGTTATCGCTGGGCTGGGGCTGTGGATAGACTCGTGTTTTCCCGATGCCAATACACCAACCCTTGTTGTGGTGCAGACGCTTACCGTGGCGAGGGAGCTTGCTCCCGCTCGGTTGCGCAGCAACCGTAAAAGCCGGGGGGCCGCTACGCAGCCCAGCGGGAGCAAGCTCCCTCGCCACAAGGATCTGGTTCGGCATACCAGCGGTGATGTTTCCCAAGAGGTCTTCCTTTTATGCAGCAATACCTGAACCCCAGCCGCTTCATCGACAGCGATCACCCCGCGGTCATCGACTTCGCCGACACCCACCGCGGCGCCGATCGCGACCCGCTGGCCCAGGCGGTCAGCCTGTATTACGCCGTGCGCGAGGCTGTGCGCTACAACCCCTACACCTTCAGCCGTGACCCGGCGACCCTGCGCGGCAGTTACGCGTTGATGGCCGGCGAAAGCTATTGCGTGCCCAAGGCCACCTTGCTGGCCGGATGCGCCCGGCATTGTGGCATCCCGGCGCGTATTGGCCTGGCGGATGTCCGTAATCACCTGTCTACGCCGCGCCTGCTGGCATTGCTCAGGAGCGACGTGTTTGCCATGCACGGTTATACCGAGCTGTACCTGGGCGACCGCTGGGTCAAGGCCACGCCGGCTTTCAACCAGGGTTTGTGCGAGTTGTTCGATGTGGCCCCGCTGGAGTTCGACGGTCGCCACGACAGCGTCTTCCACCCGTTCAATCGGCAAGGGGCGAAGCTGATGGAGTACGTCACCGAGCACGGCCAGTTCGCCGATGTGCCCGAGGCCTTCTTCTTCGAACACCTGGAAAAATGCTATCCGCACCTGTTCGGCGAGCAGGTGCCGCGCTTGCTCGGCGACATGCAGGGCGATTTGAGTCGCGCCTGATCCGGCGTATGCTGCTGCGGCATTTATCCATCGAGGGACGCCGTGATGCTGAAGATATGGGGCCGGAAAAATTCATCGAATGTGCGCAAGGCGTTGTGGTGCGCAGAAGAGTTGGGGCTGGCCTACGAGGCCATCGATGCCGGCGGGGCATTCGGTGTGGTGGACACGCCCGAGTACCGTGCGAAAAACCCCAACGGCCGCGTGCCGATGATCGAGGACGACGGCTTCGTACTTTGGGAATCCAACACCATCGTGCGTTACCTGGCGGCGGGCCATGCGTCGGGCTCGGCCTGGTATCCGGCTGACGTGCAGGCACGGGCCCAGGCTGAGAAGTGGATGGACTGGACCACATCCAGCTTTGCCGCACCGTTTCGCACGGTGTTCTGGGGCGTCTTGCGTACCCCGGCCGAACAACAGGACTGGGCGGCCATCGATGCGGCGATCCAGGAATGTGACGACTTGCTGGCGATGGTCGAGCAGACCTTGAGCGAGCAACCTTACCTGTCGGGAGATGAAATCGGCATGGGCGACATTCCCCTGGGCAGTTTCATTTATGCCTGGTTCGAGATGCCCATCCAGCGCGCCGAGCGGCCTGGTGTACAGGCCTGGTACGGGCGGTTGCAGGAGCGTGCGGCCTACCGCAAGGCCGTCATGACCGCGTTGACTTAATACTTACTATCGACACGCTTGACTGTACTTGTGCGGCGACGCCAAGCACCATTGCCTTCGTGCGCCGTGGTTGTATTGCTCGCCGCCCGCCCTTATCTATTCTTTTCTTCCCTCCCTTCTTGGTGCGTAATCCGATATGAGTTCCGCTCTGTCCATCCGGCAGTTAACCAAAACCTACGGCAACGGTTTCCAGGCCCTGAGTGGTATCGATCTGGATGTCGCCGAAGGTGATTTCTTCGCCTTGCTCGGCCCTAACGGTGCCGGAAAATCCACCACCATCGGCATTCTTTCCACCCTGGTGAACAAGACCAGCGGCACGGTGAATGTCTTTGGTCATGACCTGGACCGCGAGCCCGCCGCCCTCAAGCGCTGCATCGGCGTGGTGCCCCAGGAGTTCAACTTCAACCAGTTCGAAAAGACCTTCGACATCGTCGTGACCCAGGCCGGTTACTACGGCATCCCGCCGAAGATCGCCAACGAGCGCGCCGAGCAATACCTGACCCAACTGGGCCTGTGGGACAAGCGTGACGTGCCGTCCCGCTCGCTGTCCGGCGGCATGAAACGTCGACTGATGATCGCCCGCGCGTTGGTGCATGAGCCGCGCCTGCTGATCCTCGACGAGCCGACCGCCGGCGTGGATATCGAGCTGCGTCGTTCGATGTGGAGCTTCCTGACCGAGCTGAACCAGAAAGGCATCACCATCATCCTCACCACCCATTACCTGGAAGAGGCTGAGCAGTTGTGCCGCAACATCGGCATCATCGACCACGGCACCATCGTCGAAAACACCAGCATGCGCCAGTTGCTCAGCCAACTGCATGTGGAGACCTTCCTGCTGGACCTTAAAGGCGACCTGATGACCGCGCCCCAGCTCATCGGTTATCCGGCTCGCCTGGTGGACAGCCACACCCTGGAAGTGCAAGTGGACAAAGCCGCGGGCATCACCGGCTTGTTCACCCAACTGGCCCTGCAAAACATTGAAGTGCTGAGCTTGCGCAACAAAACCAATCGCCTCGAGGAGTTGTTCGTGTCCCTGGTGGAGAAAAATCTGGCGAAGGTGGCGGTATGAGCATGAGTTCCGAACTGCGCCCCAACCTCATCGCCCTCAATACCATCGTCTACCGTGAAGTCCGCCGCTTCATGCGGATCTGGCCACAGACGCTGCTGCCGCCGGCCATCACCATGGTCCTGTACTTCGTGATCTTCGGTAACCTGATCGGCCGGCAGATCGGCGACATGGGTGGCTTCACGTACATGGACTACATCGTGCCGGGGCTGATCATGATGTCGGTGATCACCAACTCCTACGGCAACGTGGTGTCGAGTTTCTTCGGCAGCAAGTTCCAGCGTTCGATCGAAGAGCTGATGGTCTCGCCGGTGTCGCCCCATACGATTCTCATCGGCTACACCCTGGGCGGTGTACTGCGCGGCCTGGCGGTGGGCCTGATCGTGACGCTGCTGTCGTTGTTCTTCACCGATCTGCAGGTGCATCACTTGGGGGTGACGGTCTTGGTGGTGGTGCTCACTGCCACGATCTTTTCGCTGCTGGGTTTCATCAATGCCGTGTTTGCGCGCAACTTCGATGACATCTCCATCATCCCGACGTTCGTGCTCACGCCGCTGACCTACCTGGGCGGGGTGTTCTACTCGATCTCCCTGCTGCCGCCGTTCTGGCAGACCGTGTCCCTGGCCAACCCGGTGCTGCACATGGTCAACGCCTTTCGCTACGGCATCCTCGGTGTGTCGGACATCAAGATCAGCATCGCCATCACCTTCATGCTGGTGGCGACCGTGGTGCTCTACATCGGCTGCGCGCGGTTGCTGGTCAGCGGGCGCGGGATGCGTACCTGACAAGACCGCGTCGCCTTCTTCGCGAGCAAGCCCGCTCCCACATTCGATATTCAGTGAACGCAAGATTGGCGTTTGGCATGGATCAGTGTGGGAGCGGGCTTGCTCGCGAAGAGGCCAGCAAGAACACCACAAAAAAAGGCCTCCATTCCCAAGAGGCCTTTTTTGCATCTCACATCCGGCTTTTCTTGCGCCGCCTCCACTGTCGAGCCACCCACCAGCGCCAATAACTCATGGTGACGAAGTAGGCCAGGGCGCCGAGCACCAGGCCGGTCACCACCGAGCCCAGCAGGAACGGCTGCCACAAGGTGGACAACTGGCCGCTGATCCATTCCCAGGTCAGTTCTTCGGGCAGTGTCCGGGCGGGCACGTCCATCAGCCAGGCGCCGGTCTGGTAGGTGCAGAAAAACACCGCCGGCATGGTGATCGGGTTGGTCAGCCACACCAGGCTCACCGCAATCGGCATATTGCCGCGCACCGTAACGGCCAGCGCCGCGGCCAGCAACATCTGCAACGGGATCGGCAGGAACGCGGCGAACAGGCCAACGGCCATCGCCCGGGCCACTGAGTGCCGATTGAGGTGCCAAAGATTGGGATCGTGCAGCAGGGTACCGAGAAAACGTAAGGACTTATGTTCCCGAATGCTCTCTGGGTCTGGCATGTAACGTTTGAATAGGCGCCGGGGCATAAGGCTTCTCGGTCGGTTCAACGCAATTAAAGCCGCAAGTATGTCTGGATTCTACGGCTGGCAGATTCAGACTTTGTGACAATTGATAACGCCAGCGGTGCCGCGAACCGTCTATGCCTGAAGAGGGCACTCTCAAGGACGGGTTATGCGCACAGGATTAGTCGCGCTTGCATTGGGGCTGGTGGCCCCGATTTTTTTACCGGCACTGCCGCCGTTGTGGCTGGTTGCAGCCATGCCGCTGCTGGCGTTGATGGTGTTGCCGTTTCGAACCTACCCGCTGGGTTTTTTCCTGTTCGGGCTGGCCTGGGCCTGCCTGTCGGCGCAGTGGGCGCTGGACGATCGGTTACCCGCAACCCTGGACGGAGAAACCCGCTGGGTCGAAGGGCGCGTCGTCGGTTTGCCGCAACAGGGCGACGGCGTGGTGCGCTTCGAACTGGCCGATGTCCAATCACGTCGTACCCGCTTACCGAAAACGCTGCGCCTCGCCTGGTTTGGTGGCCCGTCCGTCAACAGCGGCGAACGCTGGCGATTGGCCGTGAAGCTCAAGCGACCCGCCGGGTTGCTGAACCCGCACGGCTTCGATTATGCCGCCTGGTTGTTGAGCCGGGGTATCGGCGCGACCGGGACGATCAAGCAAGGGCATCTCCTGCAAGCGGCCCGGGGCGCCTGGCGTGACGAGGTGCGCCAGGCGCTGGCACAGGTCGATGCCTACGGCCGCTCCGGTGCGCTGGCGGCATTGGTCCTGGGCGACGGTGGCGGGCTGAGTCGCGAGGATTGGCAGGTTTTGCAGGACACCGGCACCGTTCATTTGTTGGTGATTTCCGGGCAACACATCGGCCTGCTTGCCGGCCTGGTGTACCTGCTGGTGGCCGGCGCGGCGCGTTATGGCCTTTGGCCGGCGGGGCTCGCGTGGTTGCCTTGGGCCTGTGCGCTGGCCTTTTGCGCCGCCCTGGGCTACGGCTTGCTCGCCGGGTTCGAGGTGCCGGTGCGACGGGCCTGCGCGATGATCGGCCTGGTGTTGTTGTGGCGCTTGCGCTTCAAGCAGCCCGATCCCTGGTGGGCTTGGCTGCTGGCCTTCGCCGGGGTGCTGGTGTTCGACCCGCTCGCCAGCCTGCGGCCGGGATTTTGGTTGTCGTTCGCGGCCGTCGCCATCTTGATGTTCACCTTTGGTGCTCGCCTGGGGCCCTGGCGCTGGTGGCAAACCTGGACCCGAGCCCAGTGGCTGGTTGCGCTCGGCCTGTGTCCGCTGCTGTTGATCGTGGGCTTGCCGGTCAGCCTCAGCGGACCGCTGGTGAACCTGTTCGCGGTGCCGTGGATCAGCCTGCTGGTCTTGCCACCGGCGCTGCTCGGCACGGCGTTGTTGCCAGTGCCGCTCATCGGCGAAGGGCTGCTGTGGATCGCCGGCGGTTTACTCGATCTGCTGTTCAGGGGGCTGGCGTTGGTGGCTGGGCGATTGCCCGCCTGGGTGCCGGTTGCGGTCCCGTCCTGGGCCTTGGGTATCGCCGCCCTGGGGGCTTTTCTGCTGCTATTGCCCAAAGGGGTGCCGCTGCGCTTGCTGGGGTGGCCGATGGTCTTGCTGATGGTGTTCCCGCCGCGAGAGAACCTGCCGCCAGGGCACGCCGAGGTCTGGCAACTGGACGTCGGCCAAGGACTGGCGGTGCTGGTACGCACCCGGCATCACACCTTGCTTTACGACGCCGGGCCGCGTTTTGGCGAGGCCGATGTGGGCGAACGTGTCGTGCTGCCGACCTTGCGTAAACTCGGCGTGCATGGCTTGGACCTGATGCTTCTCAGCCATGCCGACGCCGATCACGCCGGCGGCGCTCGCGCCGTGCGCAAGGGGCTGCCGACGATGGAAGTGATCAGTGGCGATCCCGACGCGCTGCCTGAGCAATTGCAGGCCGGGCCTTGCGACAGCGGCAGGCGTTGGGAGTGGGATGGCGTCGGGTTCGAACTGTGGCGGTGGGCCTCTGCCGTCGAAAGCAACCAGAAGTCCTGCGTCCTGCTGGTGGAGGCCGGCGGCGAACGCCTGCTGCTGACCGGCGATATCGACACCCCTGCCGAGCGCGCCCTGCTCGACGAAGCCTTGGCGCTGCCGATCCAGTGGCTGGCCGCGCCTCATCACGGCAGCCGCAGCTCGTCGTCGATGGCCTTGCTGTCGCGCCTCAAGCCGCATTCGGTGCTGATCTCCCGAGGGCAGGGCAACGCGTTCGGTCATCCCCATCCCCAAGTGATGGCCCGGTACCGCCGCTCGGGCCTGGCGATTTACGACAGCGCCGAGCAGGGTGCCATTCGTCTGCAACTGGGCGCGTTCGAGTTGCCACGCACCGAGGCCGGGCACCGACGCTACTGGCGCGATCCGCCCGCCGTCGGGCCACCGCGGCAACATTGATCCAGGGCAATCGGCGGATGCGCTTATCGGCGGGACGGGTCTGCAAGGCGAGTCTGTGTGATAAAGTGGCGCACTTTTTCGAGGGGGCAGTCACTGTGTGGGAATTGGTCAAATCCGGCGGCTGGATGATGTTGCCGATCATTCTGAGTTCCATCGCGGCACTGGGTATCGTTGCCGAACGCCTGTGGACCCTGCGGGCCAGCCGCGTGACCCCGGAGCATCTGCTCGGGCAGGTCTGGGTCTGGATCAAGGACAAGCAGCTGAACAAGGACAAGCTCAAGGAGCTGCGGGCCAGTTCGCCGCTGGGGGAAGTCCTCGCGGCTGGCCTGGCGAACTCCAAGCATGGTCGCGAGATCATGAAGGAGTGCATCGAGGAGGCCGCCGCCCGGGTCATCCATGAACTGGAGCGCTACATCAATACCCTGGGCACCATCGCCGCCATGTCCCCGCTGCTGGGCCTGCTGGGTACGGTGCTGGGCATGATCGACATCTTCAGCGCATTTACCGGTTCCGGCATGACCACCAACGCCGCCGTACTGGCAGGGGGTATTTCCAAGGCCCTGATCACTACCGCCGCTGGCCTGATGGTCGGTATTCCGGCGGTGTTCTTCCATCGATTCCTGCAACGCCGCGTCGACGAGTTGGTGGTGGGCATGGAGCAGGAAGCCATCAAGCTGGTCGAGGTGGTGCAGGGTGACCGTGACGTGGACCTGGCTGGGGGCAAGAAGTGAAATTCCGCCGCAAGCCCCGGGAAAACATCGAGATCAACCTCGCGTCGCTGATCGACGTGGTGTTCATCCTGCTGCTGTTTTTCGTCGTGACCACCACGTTCACCCGGGAAACCCAGCTCAAGGTTGAGTTGCCGGAAGCCGTCAGCGGCTCGCCGGCCGAAGACCAGCAACTCAAGAACCTGGAAGTCACTATCAGCGCCGAAGGGGCGTTCTCGGTGAACAACCATTTGCTGCCCAAGAGCGACCTGGCGAGCCTGATCGAGGCCTTGCAGAAAGAGTCTGGCGGCGACACCAACCTGCCGCTGTCCATCAGCGCCGACGGCAAGACCCCTCATCAATCGGTGATCACCGCCATGGACGCGGCCGGCAAGCTCGGTTTCAGCCATCTGCGCATGACCACGGTCGAGGCGGCTCCGGCACCCTGATGGCCATGTCCGATCGATTGCTTGCCGCGTGGTACGAAGGCCACCCGGCCCTGAACTTGCTGCGCCCACTGGAATGGTTGTACCGGCGGGTGGTGGTGGGCAAGCGCGAGCGTTTCCTGGCAGGTGAAGGTCAGATCTACCAGCCGCCCGTGCCGTTGGTGGTGGTGGGCAATATCACTGTTGGTGGCACCGGCAAGACGCCGTTGATCCTGTGGCTGATCCAGCACTGCCAGCGCAGTGGCCTGCGGGTCGGGGTGGTCAGCCGGGGCTATGGTGCCAAGCCGCCGCAACTGCCGTGGCGGGTCGCGGCCGAGCAGGGCGCCGATGTCGCGGGGGACGAGCCGTTGTTGATCGTCCAGCGCACGGGCGTGCCGCTGATGATCGACCCCGATCGCAGTCGCGCGGTCCAGGCGCTGCTGGAGAGCGAACCGCTGGACCTGATCCTGTCCGACGATGGCATGCAGCATTATCGGTTGGCCCGGGACCTTGAGCTGGTGCTGATCGACAGCGCCCGCGGCCTCGGCAACCGACGTTGCCTGCCTGCCGGGCCATTGCGCGAGCCGGTGGAGCGCCTGCAATCGGTCGACGCCGTGCTGTACAACGGTGCCAGTGCCGACCGCGAAGACGGCTTCGCCTTCCAACTGCGTCCCACCGAACTGGTGAACCTGGCCAGCGGCGAGCGCCGTCCCCTCGACCATTTTCCATCCGGCCAGGCCTTGCACGCCGTGGCCGGCATCGGCAATCCCCAGCGTTTCTTCAAGACCCTCGAAACGCTACACTGGCGGCCCATACCGCACGGGTTTGCCGACCATGCCGAATACAGCGCCCAGGCCTTGAATTTCACGCCATCCCTGCCGGTGGTCATGACGGAAAAAGACGCGGTCAAATGCCGTGCCTTCGCCGCGCCCGACTGGTGGTACCTGGCGGTGGACGCCGCGCCGTCGCCGGCCTTCGCGGCCTGGTTCGATACGCAGTTGATGCGCCTGTTGCCGGATCGGCTCTTGCCTTAACACCTTTTACCCAGGGGAATTCCATGGACACCAAACTGCTCGATATTCTGGCCTGCCCAGTCTGCAAAGGCCCGCTCAAGCTCAGCGCCGACAAGACCGAACTGATCAGCAAGGGCGCCGGCCTGGCTTACCCGATTCGCGACGGCATCCCGGTGATGCTCGAAAGCGAAGCCCGTACCCTGACCACCGACGAGCGCCTGGATAAATGACTACCGCCTTTACCGTTGTCATTCCGTCGCGCTTTGCCTCGACGCGCCTGCCCGGCAAGCCGCTGCTGTCGATTGCCGGCAAGCCGATGATCCAGCATGTCTGGGAACAAGCCTGCAAAAGCAACGCCCAGCGCGTCGTGGTGGCGACTGACGATGCGCGCATCGTCGAGGCCTGCAAAGGCTTTGGCGCCGAGGTCGTACTGACGCGGGAAGACCATAATTCCGGCACCGATCGCCTGGCGGAAGTCGCGGCGAAGCTTGGACTGGCCGCCGACGCGATCGTCGTCAATGTGCAAGGTGACGAGCCGTTGATCCCGCCGAGCGTGATCGATCAGGTCGCCGCCAACCTCGCGGCCCACACCGAAGCGCGCATGGCCACCCTGGCCGAGCCGATCGAGGATGTGCAGACCTTGTTCAACCCCAACGTGGTCAAGGTGGTCAGTGACCTCAATGGCCTGGCATTGACTTTCAGCCGCGCGACGTTGCCCTGGGCGCGGGATGCCTTCGCCCAAGGCCGCGACGTGCTGCCAGAAGGCGTGCCGTACCGCCGTCACATCGGCATCTACGCCTACCGCGCCGGTTTCCTCCAGGACTTCGTCACCTGGGGCCCGTGCTGGCTGGAAAACACTGAAGCGCTGGAACAACTGCGGGCCTTGTGGCATGGCGTGCGGATCCATGTCGCCGATGCGTTGATCGCCCCGCCGACCGGTGTCGACACCGCCGAAGACCTCGAGCGCGTTCGTCGCCTGCTGGAGGCTTGATGCGGGTCCTGTTCGTCTGCCTCGGCAATATCTGCCGCTCGCCCACCGCCGAAGGCATCTTGCGCCACAAGTTGCGCGAGGCCGGGCTGGCTGGACAGGTGGAAGTCGCTTCCGCCGGCACCGGTGACTGGCACGTCGGCAAGGCCCCGGACAAGCGCAGCCAGGCCGCGGCCCTGCGGCGTGGCTACGACTTGTCGGCCCAGCGCGCGCAACAAGTGACGCGCGCCGACTTTGCCGCCTACGACCTGATCCTGGCGATGGACAGCAGTAACTTGCGCAATCTCCAGGCCCTGCAACCGGCGAAGGGCAGGGCCGAGCTGGATCTGTTCCTGCGGCGCTACGAAGCCGAACTCGACGATGTGCCGGACCCGTATTACGACGGCGAGCAGGGTTTCGAGCAGGTGCTGGACTTGATCGAACGCGCCACGGATCGCCTGGTGATCGAATTGAAGGGGCGGTTATGACCTTGCAGGTGCGGGCGGGCGTCAGCCTCAAGCCCTTCAACAGTTTTGGCGTGGACGTCAGCGCCCGCTTGTTCGCCGAAGCCCACAGCGACGCCGATGTACGCCAGGCGCTGGCCTACGCCAGCGAACATGGCGTGCCGTTGCTGATGATCGGCGGCGGCAGCAACCTGCTGCTGACCGGCGACATCGATGCCTTGGTGGTGCGCATGGCCAGCCAGGGGATCCGCCTGGTCAGCGATGACGGCGAGCGGGTGGTGGTCGAGGCCGAAGCCGGGGAACCCTGGCATCCCTTCGTCCAGCACACGCTGGCACAAGGCTGGTCGGGCCTGGAAAACCTCAGCCTGATTCCCGGTACTGTAGGCGCGGCACCGATGCAAAACATCGGCGCCTACGGTGTGGAGATCAAGGATGTCTTCGCTGGCCTCACCGCGCTGGATCGCCAGACCGGCGAATTGCACGAGTTCACCCTCGAAGAATGCCGTTTCGCCTACCGCGACAGCCTGTTCAAGCAACAGGCCGGGCGCTGGTTGATCCTGCGGGTGCGTTTCGCCCTCAGTCGCGCTGCGCACTTGCACCTGGAATACGGTCCCGTCCGCCAGCGATTGACCGAGCAGGGTATCGATCAGCCGACGCCAACGGATGTGAGCCGGGCCATTTGCAGCATTCGCAGCGAAAAACTCCCCGACCCGGCCGTGCTGGGCAATGCCGGCAGTTTCTTCAAGAACCCGCTGGTGCCGGCCACGCACGTGACGCATCTCAAGCAGCAATACCCCGACCTGGTGGCTTATCCACAGCCTGGCGGGCAGATGAAAATCGCTGCCGGCTGGCTGATCGAACGGGCCGGCTGGAAGGGCTTTCGCGAGGGCGATGCCGGGGTGCATAAGTTGCAGGCGCTGGTGCTGGTCAATTACGGCAACGCTACCGGCCCGCAATTGTTGGACCTGGCCCTGCGCATCCAGAAAGACATTGCCGAACGTTTCCAGGTCGAGCTGGAAATGGAGCCGAATCGGTACTGAGCGGCCTTCTCGCAATCGCCTGAAAAAACGCCCTGCACACCCTGCACACGATCATTTGTGCAGGATTGTGCAGGGCGTTTTGCTTGATCCTGGGTTAATTTAGCCTCCTAACGATGCGACCATCGCATCCAAAAGGCCCGATGCAGACGCCTGCGTGCGCTTGCATAAGAGAGCCTGATCAGCCTGAGCCAGTCTGCGCGAACCGAACCGCTAACCCAGCGGCAGATTGCTCGACCCCATAATTCGATCACTGTGCGGGCGTGCCCATGATTACCCTGAAACTCAATGGAAAAGACCATCAACTGGATGTGACCGAGGACATGCCACTGCTGTGGGCTATCCGGGATGTGGCCGGTTACAACGGCACCAAATTCGGCTGCGGCATGGGCCTGTGCGGCGCCTGCACCATCCACATCGACGGCGCCCCGGCGCGCAGCTGCATCACGCCAATCGGTTCGGTGAAAGGGCAGGCCATCAGCACCATCGACGGGCTTCACGCCGACCCGGTCGGGCAAGTGGTCCAGAAGGCCTGGCTCGATACCGCCGTGGCCCAGTGCGGTTACTGCCAGGGCGGGCAGATCATGTCCGCCACGGCGCTGCTCAAGACCAACCCCAACCCGAGCGATGAGCAGATCGAGGAAGCCATGGTCGGCAATCTCTGCCGCTGCGGCACCTACAACCGGATCAAGACCGCGATCCGCCAGGCCTCCACTCACCTGAAGGAGGCCAAGGCATGAGCCGCTTGCCCGATGATTTCGTGCTGAGCAACCTCAGCCGTCGTGGTTTCCTCAAGGGCGCGAGTGCCACCGGTGTGCTGGTGCTGGCGGCCACATGGGGCCTGCCGGAGGCCTTTGCCGAAGAGAAGAAATTTGGCGCCGAGGGCATGCCCCATGGCGCGGTCGACGATCCCAAGGTCTATGTGAGCATTGCCGCCGATGGCAGCGTGACCGTGATCTGCAACCGTTCGGAAATGGGCCAGGGCGTGCGCACCAGCCTGAGCATGGTCGTGGCCGATGAGCTGGAAGCCGACTGGGCACTCGTCAAGGTCAAGCAAGCGCCGGCCGATGAAGCGCGTTTCGGCAACCAGGACACTGACGGCTCGCGCAGCATGCGTCACTGGTACGAGCCGATGCGCCGTTGCGGGGCCGCCGCCCGGACCATGCTGGAACTGGCCGCCGCTGCGCAGTGGAACGTGCCAGTAGGCGAATGCCGTGCGCAGATGCATAAGGTGGTGCACCAGCCTTCGGGGCGCGAACTCGGCTATGGCGAGTTGGCCGCTGCCGCGAGCGCCTTGCCAGTACCTGCCCGTGACAGCCTGCGCCTCAAGCAGCCGTCCGAGTTCCGCTATATCGGCAAGGAAGCGAGCCGGGCCATCGATGGCGCGGACATCGTCAACGGTCGCGCAGTCTTCGGGGCTGACGTGCATTTCGAGGGCATGCTCTATGCCGTCATCGCGCGTCCGCCGGTCTATGGCGGCAAGGTCAAGAGCGTGGACAGCAGCGCGGCGCTGAAGGTGCCGGGCGTGGTCAAGGTGATGTCGATTGAAGGGCGACCGCTGCCCTCGGAGTTCCAGCCGTTGGGCGGCGTGGCGGTGGTGGCGAAAAACACCTGGGCGGCGATCAAGGGTCGCGAGGCCCTGAAGATCCAGTGGGACGACGGCCCGAATGCCGGCTACGACTCCATTGCCTATCGCAAGGAGTTGGAGGCGGCGGCCCTCAAGCCTGGAAAAGTCGTGCGCAGCAGCGGCGACCTCGACGATGCGCTGGCCAAGGCTGATTCGACATTGGAGGCATCGTATTACTTGCCGCACCTGTCGCAATCGCCTATGGAGCCGATGGTTGCCGTCGCTCGGTTCAAGGATGGCCAATGCGAGGCCTGGGCACCGAGCCAGGCGCCGCAGGTCACTCGTGAACGTGTCGCTGAGCGCCTGGGCATTCCTTTCGAGAAGGTTACGGTGAATATCACCTTGTTGGGCGGCGGTTTCGGACGCAAGTCGAAACCCGACTTCGTCGTCGAAGCGGCGGTGCTCGCCAAAGAATTTCCCGGCCAGGCCGTACGCGTGCAGTGGACCCGTGAGGACGATATTCACCACTCGTATTTCCACACCGTGTCGGCCGAATACTTGAAGGCTGGCTTGAACAAGGACGGCATGCCTTCCGGTTGGCTGCATCGCACCGTGGCCCCGACCATCACCGCATTGTTTGCACCGGGCATGACCCACGAGGCGCCGTTCGAAGTGGGCATGGGCGTGACCAACATGGCCTACGCCATTCCCAACCTGCGCCTGGAAAACCCCGAGGCGGTGGCCCATACCCGGGTGGGCTGGTACCGCTCGGTGTCGAACATTCCCCATGGTTTTGCGATCCAGAGCTTCATTGACGAGTTGGCCCACAAGGCCGGCCAGGATCCGCTGAAGTACCACCTCAAGCTGCTGGGCCCGGACCGCAAGATCGATCCGAATAGCCTCAATGACAGTTGGAACTACGGCGAATCCCCCGAGCGTTATCCGATCGATACGGCGCGAATCCGCACGGTGCTGGAAACCGCTGCGAAGGCTGCCGGTTGGGGGCGCGAGTTGCCCAAGGGCCGTGGGTTGGGGCTGGCGGTGCATTACAGCTTCGTCACCTACGTGGCGGCGGCGATTGAAGTCGAGGTCAAGGACGACGGCACGGTGATCGTGCACAAGGCGGACATCGCCGTGGACTGCGGTCCGCAGATCAACCCCGAACGCATCCGCTCACAATTCGAAGGCGCCTGTGTCATGGGCCTGGGCAATGCGATGGTGGGCGAGATCAGCTTCAAGGACGGCAAGGTGCAGCAGGACAACTTCCATATGTATGAAATCGCGCGCATGTCCCTGGCGCCCAAGGACGTGGCGGTGCACCTGGTCACGCCGCCGGGCGAGGTGCCGTTGGGCGGTGTCGGCGAGCCGGGCGTGCCGCCGATTGCGCCAGCCTTGTGCAACGCGATCTTCGCCGCCACGGGCAAGCGTATCCGTAACCTGCCTGTGCGCTATCAGCTGCAAGGCTGGCAACAGGCGAAGGCCTGATGGACAGCGTCGATCTGAATGTCTTGCGCAGCGTGCTTGAATGGCGCCGCGCCGGGCTGCGGGTGGTGTTGTTCACCGTGGTCCAGACCTGGGGCACCGCGCCCAGGCCGCCGGGGGCGATGCTGGCCCTGCGTGAAGATGGCGTGGTGATTGGTTCGGTGTCGGGCGGTTGTGTCGAGGATGACCTGATCGCCCGGTTGCATGACGGCCGCATTCCGGCGGACGGTCCGCCGGTGCAACTGATCACCTATGGCGTTACTCGCGAAGAGGCGGCGCGCTTCGGCCTGCCGTGCGGTGGCACCCTGCGCCTGACCGAAGAGCGGGTGGGCGATCCGCACTGGGTCGCCCAGTTGCTGGAGCGTTGCGAGGCCCATGAAATCGTTGCCCGTGAGCTGACCGTCGCCAGCGGCAACGTGGTCTTGACCCCGGCCGGCAAGACCGACGCTTTGATGTTCGATGGGCAGGTGTTGCGGGCCATTTACGGCCCGCGTTGGCGGCTGCTGCTGATCGGGGCCGGACAACTGTCGCGCTACGTGGCGGAAATGGCCCGGCTGCTGGATTTCGAGGTGCTGATCTGCGATCCGCGCAAGGAGTTCGTCTACGGTTGGGAGGAGCAGCATGGGCGCTTCGTCACCGGCATGCCCGATGAAGCGGTGCTGAGCATCCAGACCGACGAGCGCACGGCCATTGTGGCCCTGACCCATGACCCACGTCTGGACGACATGGCGCTGCTCACGGCCTTGGACTCCAAGGCTTTTTATGTCGGCGCCCTGGGTTCGCGGGTCAACAGCCAGAAGCGCCGGGACAACCTGGCTCAGCTAGGCTTGTCAGCAGAGGCCATTGAACGCTTGCATGGACCGATTGGCTTGCACATCGGCAGTCACACCCCGGCGGAAATCGCCTTGTCGTTGCTGGCGGAAATCGTGGCCATCAAGAATGGCGTGGAGCTGCGGCAGAAAAAGCCGTTGTAAGCCGTGGGCAAGGAGGACGTATGGGCGAGTCGATTGGCGTGATCATCCTGGCAGCGGGAGCGGGCAGCCGTTTCCGCCGGATTGCAGGTCCCGACAAGGATAAATTGCTCGCCGATTGCACCGGGCGTGACGGCGCCGTGCGGTCGGTGATCGAGCAGGTGCTGGTGAATCTGCCGGCCTCCCTGGAAAAGCGTGTGTTGGTGACGAACAAGGACCGGCCACAAGCCATACGCATGGCCCAGGCGTATGGGTGCGATTTCCTGGAGCTGGACTCCCCCGGCCTGGGTGACAGCATCGCCGCGGGTGTCCAGGCTTGCCCTGATCTTGATGGCTGGCTGATAGTGCTGGGCGACATGCCCTTCATCTTGCCGTCGAGCATTGAGCAGGTGACGGCGGGGATTCATGAGGATGGGATCAGCGTGCCGGTCCTGGCTGGGGAGTACGGGCATCCGGTGGGATTTGGTCGTGGGTTTGGGCCGAAATTGATGGCGTTGACTGGAGATCGTGGCGCCAAGGCATTGTTTGCCGGGGCGCAGGTAGTCGAAGTACCGGTGGACGATCCGGGCGTGACGTGGGATGTCGATGTGCCAGAGGCACTGACCTTCAAATAACAGGCGACGCAAAACCCTTTGGGAGCAAGCTCGCGAGGGCGGAGGGTCGTCAATTTGCAGTGATGTTGGATACCACCAGGTTTCTCGGAACAGCACGGTCCTGTGGCGAGGGAGCTTGCTCCCGCTGGGTCGCGCAGCGGCCCCAAAAAGCGATGAGCGCTGCGCACTGGAGCGCCAGCCCGGTCAAGCGGGAGCAAGCTCCCTCGCCACAAAAGCTTCCCAGCCATCACGGCACAGATTGATCAACAGTAAACATTGTGGGAGCGAGCTTGCTCGCGAAAGCGGTTTGGCATTCAACATTGATGCTGGCTGAGCCGACGCTATCGCGAGCAAGCTCGGCTCACACATTGGATCTCCAGTGGATATGAGCCTCGTGCCGGGCCCCGGCCCCTTGTGTGCGAGCGATGGCGCAGGGTCAATTTGCAGTGATGTTGGATACCCCAAGGTTTATGGGAACAGCACGGTCCTGTGGCGAGGGAGCTTGCTCCCGCTGGGTCGCGCAGCGGCCCCCAGAAAGCGATGAGCGCTGCGCACTGGAGCGCCAGCCCGGTCAAGCGGGAGCAAGCTCCCTCGCCACAAGAGCTTCCCAGCCATCACGGCACAGATTGATCAACAGTAAACATTGTGGGAGCTTCGGCGGATATGAGTCTTGTGTCCGGCCCAGTTCCCCTGTGGATAAGTCTGCAGGCATAAAAAAGCCCCGCCTGGCGTTACCAGGCGGGGCTTTGTACTGGGCGGTGGAATCAGGCGTGAGGTTTAGGCTCGTGCTCTTTTTCCTGGGCTTCAGTGTGACGCGGTGCGATTTCCTCAGCGACGTGTTGAGGTTCGTCGAACGTCGGAGCTGATTCAGCCGGGGTTTCGGCGACCGGGGCAGGGGCTGCCTCGGCAACGTCTTCCACGACTGGAGCTGGCTCGGCGGCAGGCACTTGAGCGGCGGCAGCGGCAGCTTGTTCGGCTTCCTTCTGCAGACGCTCGGCTTCACGCTTGCGACGACGCACTTCACGTGGATCGTTCGGCGCGCGGCCATTCGCGGTCAGGGCACTGGCCGGTGCAGGCTCTTCCAGCGGGGCAGGGGCTTCGGCAACCACGGGCGCTTCGACCACTGGAGCAGGCTCGACCACTTCTGGCTCGACCGCTTTCACGGGCTCTGGTGCCGGCTCAGGCTCGACAACCGGTGCCGGTGCGGCAGGCTCGGCGGTCCAGTTGAACGCCGTCTGCTCTTCGCGGACAGGCTCGGGTGCCTTTTCTTCGGCCGGTGTTTCGACGACCGGTTCGGCAGCCACCACTGGTGTCTCGACGACCGGTGCAGGCTCGGCGGCGACTTCGGCTCCAGGCTGGGCTTCAGGTGCCGGTGCGAGTTCCACTTCTGGCGAAGCGGTGGCTTCTACCGGGGTGGTGGCTTCGACCGCAGGCGCTTCAACCGGCGCGCTTTCCACCGCAGCGGTGGCACGTTCAGCTTGTTCGTGCGCCTGGGCTTCGGCCGGAGCGCTGATCGCGCTGCTGGCAACGGCCGCAGTCACGGCCAGGCCGGCGGCCAGATCCGCAGCGCTTGGCGCTTCGGCGTTTTCGCTGGACTCGGACTCTTCCGAACCTTCGATCACATTGCCGTTGGCGTCGCGTTGACGCTCACGACGGTTGCTGCGACGACGCTGGCCACGGGAGCGGCGGCGTGGACGATCACCTTCGGCGGTGTCCTGGCCGTCTTCCTGCAACTGCTCTTCGGCGTTCAGCACTTCTTCTTCGCTGGCAGCGGCGGCTGCCTGTTCAGCGCGAGGCTGGCGCTCCTCACGTGGCGGACGCGGCGCGCGTTCTTCACGAGGCGGGCGAGCCGGACGCTCTTCAGCAGTGGCAACAGCCACGGCCGGGGCGGCATCCAGTGGCTCGCGCAGTTCGCGAACACGCTCTTCACGCTCGCCACGTGGCTTGCGATCTTCACGCGGTGCGCGCGGCTGGCGTTCTTCACGCGGCGGACGCGGTGCGCGTTCTTCGCGGGCTACGACTGGCGCTTCCTCACGGGCCTCGCGCGGCTGGCGCTCTTCACGCGGCTCACGCGGCGCGCGTTCTTCACGCGGTGCACGTTCTTCGCGAGGCTTGCGCTCTTCGTCGCGACGACCGTTGCGGTTGCGGGTTTGCTGGCGACCGTTGCGGCGTTCTTCGTTGCGGGCCGGACGCTCGGTAGCGGCAGGCTTGGCGACGACGGCCGGGGCAGCTGGCTCTTCCTTGGTTGCAAACAGGCTGACCAGCGACTTCACCAGGCCTTTGAACAGGCTCGGCTCCGGGGCTGCGGCCGGGGCGGCAACCGGGGCAACCACTTCGGTAGGAACCGGAGCGTTGGCGCGGGCCGGTGCGGTCTTGACCGCGGCTTCCTGGCGAACCAGGGTGCGAGTGGCGGCGGCCGGCTGGACTTCTTCCACTTCGGCAGCGGCAGCAGCGATTTCGTAGCTGGACTGGTTGGTGTGGGCTTCCGGGCTGTCATCGCGCAGGCGCTGCACTTCGAAGTGCGGCGTCTCGAGGTGATCGTTCGGCAGGATGACGATACGGGCGCGGGTGCGCAGTTCGATCTTGGTGATCGAGTTGCGTTTTTCGTTGAGCAGGAACGCGGCCACCGGGATCGGCACTTGGGCGCGAACTTCGGCGGTGCGGTCTTTCAGGGCTTCTTCTTCGATCAGGCGCAGGATCGCCAGGGACAGCGACTCGACGTCACGGATGATGCCGGTGCCGTTGCAACGCGGGCAAACGATGCCGCTGCTTTCGCCCAAGGATGGACGCAGGCGCTGGCGGGACATTTCCAGCAGGCCGAAGCGCGAGATACGACCGACCTGGACGCGGGCGCGGTCGGCTTCCAGGCATTCACGGACCTTTTCTTCCACGGCGCGCTGGTTCTTGGCTGGGGTCATGTCGATGAAGTCGATGACAATCAGGCCGCCAATGTCGCGCAGGCGCAACTGACGGGCGATTTCCTCGGCCGCTTCAAGGTTGGTCTGCAGGGCGGTTTCTTCGATGTCGCTGCCTTTGGTGGCGCGCGCCGAGTTGATGTCGATGGACACCAGGGCTTCGGTCGGGTCGATGACGATGGAGCCGCCGGACGGCAGTTCGACGACGCGCTGGAAGGCGGTCTCGATCTGGCTTTCGATCTGGAAACGGTTGAACAGCGGAACGCTGTCTTCGTAGAGCTTGATCTTGCTGGCGTACTGCGGCATCACCTGGCGAATGAAGGTCAGGGCTTCGTCCTGGGCTTCGACGCTGTCGATCAGCACTTCGCCGATGTCCTGGCGCAGGTAATCGCGGATGGCGCGGATGATCACGTTGCTTTCCTGGTAGATCAGGAACGGCGCGGAACGATCCAGCGAGGCTTCTTTGATGGCGGTCCACAGTTGCAGCAGGTAATCGAGGTCCCACTGCATTTCTTCGCTGCTGCGACCCAGGCCTGCAGTGCGCACGATCAGGCCCATGTCGGCCGGTGCGACCAAGCCATTGAGGGCTTCACGCAGTTCGTTGCGCTCTTCGCCTTCGATGCGACGGGAGATGCCGCCGGCACGCGGGTTGTTCGGCATCAGGACCAGGTAACGGCCGGCGAGGCTGATGAAGGTGGTCAGGGCGGCGCCCTTGTTGCCACGTTCTTCTTTTTCGACCTGGACGATGACTTCCTGGCCTTCGCTCAGGACGTCCTTGATGTTGACGCGGCCTTCAGGGGCCTTCTTGAAATATTCGCGGGAGATTTCTTTGAGGGGCAGGAAGCCGTGGCGCTCGGAGCCGAAATCGACAAAGGCAGCCTCAAGGCTTGGTTCGATGCGAGTAATCCGGCCTTTATAGATGTTGGCCTTCTTCTGCTCGCGTGCACCGGATTCGATATCCAGGTCGTAGAGGCGCTGGCCGTCTACCAGTGCAACACGCAACTCTTCGGGTTGAGTTGCGTTAATCAGCATTCTTTTCATGTAGTACCGTCGGTTTCCGGGCTGCCGGAAACGGCGTTCGGCACACACGACTTCTCACGGTCGGTGTCAGGTGCGTCCTGGAGGTGGCAAGGCCATTCCAGTGTCCAGCGAGTTCGGCCCAATGATGGCGAAGTCGCGACGGACGCGTCCTGCTTGCTGGTACTCAAGCACTCAGTCAGGAGGAGGAATCAACCGGCGTCTGTGGACGAGATGAAGCGTCTAAATATAAGCCTAGTGCTACACAGTCCGACGGTTGTACGTCTCCACCCTACACGTATCCCTGATAATTCGGGTGCTGCCGCGCGCAGAATCCGCAGCGGGTTGGCATTTACCGTGAGCTCCGGAAGGGGAGGTCACGCATCATGGCTAATTTAGGCGTTGTTTCCGAAGCTCTCGCTCGGGGTCGTTCGCAGCTGACTGCACTTTGTGAACTGGCCGTGAATGTGGCGCGCAAGGCGAGTCAAAACTCTGCTTTGCGGCGTATCTCAGGCCTCATGTCACCTGCGCTCGTTACACCTGAAAACTCTACCGTTACGTAGCGAAAGCCCCGTAGGACGGCCTCTCGTCCTCGTGAATTGCGTTGGTCAGGGCCGGTTTTTGACCGCTGGTCCACTGTCCAGCCACTTTTGGCGGCGTTCGCGACTATAGCAGCAATGATTAAGTGCTTCAATTCCATAAAAAATTGTTATGATCGCCGCCATGACAACTACTGCCCCTTCGACCCCTGGCGTTCAACTGCTCGAGGTCTCGCCGGAATATGCCGGCCAACGAATCGATAATTTCCTGCTGGCCCGGCTCAAAGGCGTGCCCAAGACCTTGATCTACCGCATTTTGCGTAAAGGCGAAGTGCGGGTGAACAAAGGTCGGATCAAGCCTGAATACAAGCTCCAGGCCGGCGACATCGTGCGCGTGCCCCCGGTTCGCGTGCCCGAGCGCGATGAGCCGGTACCCCTGGCCCAGGGATTGTTGCAACGCCTTGAAGCCTCGATCGTCTATGAAGACAAGGCCCTGATCGTGATCAACAAGCCCGCGGGCATTGCGGTCCACGGCGGCAGCGGCCTGAATTTCGGCGTGATCGAAGCCTTTCGTCAGTTGCGTCCGGACGCCAAGGAACTGGAGCTGGTCCATCGCCTCGACCGCGACACCTCCGGCCTGCTGATGATTGCCAAGAAACGCAGCATGTTGCGCCACCTGCACGAGCAGTTGCGCGGCGATGGTGTCGACAAGCGCTACATGGCGCTGGTGCGGGGGCGCTGGGAGACCTCCATCAAGCAGGTCCGTGCGCCGCTGCTCAAGAGCAACCTGCGTTCCGGCGAGCGCATGGTGGAAGTCAACGAGGAGGGCAAGGAGGCGCTGACGGTGTTCAAGGTATTGCGCCGTTTCGACGACTTCGCCACCTTGGTCGAGGCCAAGCCGGTGACTGGGCGTACGCACCAGATCCGCGTCCATACCCTGCATGCCGGCCACTGCATTGCCGGTGACAGCAAATACGGCGACGACGATTTCACCAAGGAAATCCGCGACCTGGGCGGCAAGCGCCTGTTTCTCCATGCCTATATGCTCACCGTGCCGCTGCCCGATGGTGGCGAGCTGAAGTTGCAGGCCCCGGTGGATGACATGTGGGCCAAGACCGTGGAGCGGTTGAGTGCATCCTGACTACAAATTGCTGATCTTCGATTGGGACGGCACTCTGGCGAACTCTGTTGGTCGGATTGTCGAAGCGATGCATGTCGCATCGGATCGTTCGGGTTTGGCCCGGTGCGACGATTTTGCAGTGAAGGGCATCATCGGCCTGGGATTGCCGGAAGCGATTCGCAGCTTGTATCCGGATATCGATGACGATGCGCTGGTGGTTTTTCGCCAGCACTATGCCGACCACTACATCGCGCTGGAGGCTGAGCCTTCGCCGTTGTTCGAGGGGGTGGTTCATACCCTTGAAACCTTGAAAGGCGAGGGTTATCGCTTGGCGGTCGCGACCGGCAAGGCTCGTCGGGGGTTGGATCGGGTATTGAAGGCCCATGGGTGGGAAGATTATTTCGACATCACTCGTGCCGCCGATGAGACGGCCAGCAAACCGCATCCGTTGATGCTCGAACAGATACTGGCCCATTGCGGGGTGGAGCCTGCGCAAGCGTTGATGGTGGGGGATTCCTCGTTCGACCTGCAGATGGCGCGTAACGCCGGCATGGGTTCGGTGGCTGTCAGCTATGGTGCGCAGTCCATCGAGGCGCTCAAGGCGTTCGAGCCGCGACTGGCGATCGACCATTTTCCTGAATTGCACGCCTGGCTGAGCCGGCGCGCTGATTAAAGTCTGTTGAGGATGCATGTATGACCGATGAATGGAAGGCACCGGCCAAAGCGAGCGCTGACAACGGTGACGAAAAAAGCTGGAAGCTGTTGGAAAAGACCCTGCTGGCCGGGGTGGAAGAGCAGCGTCGTGCGCGCCGGTGGGGGATCTTCTTCAAGTGCCTGGTCTTTATCTATCTGTTTTTCGGCTTGGCGCTGATCTACCAGGCGGTTGACGGGAAAACGAGTCCGGGAGGTGGCGCAGCCTATACGGCGGTCATCGATATTGAAGGCATGATCGCCGACAAGGAAGCGGCCAGCGCGGACAACATCATCGGTAGCCTGCGAGCTGCGTTCGAAGACTCGAAAGTCAAAGGGGTGGTGCTGCGCATCAATAGCCCGGGCGGCAGTCCGGTACAGGCCGGCTACGTCTATGACGAAATCGTTCGTTTGCGTGCGGCGCACCCGGACATCAAGCTCTACGCGGTGATTGCCGATCTCGGCGCCTCCGGTGCTTATTACATCGCCAGTGCCGCGGACCAGATCTATGCCGACAAGGCCAGCCTGGTGGGTTCCATTGGCGTGACGGCGGCCGGTTATGGCTTCGTCGAGACGCTGGGCAAGCTTGGGGTGGAGCGTCGGGTCTATACCGCGGGCGAGCACAAATCCTTCCTGGATCCGTTCCAGCCGCAAAAGCCTGAGGAGACGGCGTTCTGGCAGGGCGTGCTCGACACCACCCATAAACAGTTCATTGCCAGCGTCAAGAAAGGGCGGGGCGAGCGCCTGAAAGACAAAGAGCATCCAGAGTTGTTCTCCGGGCTGGTCTGGTCGGGCGAGCAGGCGTTGCCGCTGGGCTTGATCGATGGCCTGGGCAGCGCCAGTTCCGTGGCTCGGGATGTGATTGGTGAGAAAGAGTTGGTGGATTTCACCGTCGAAGAGTCACCGATCGACCGCTTCTCGAAGAAGTTGGGTGCCAGTGTCGCCCAGCACCTGGCGATGTGGATGGGGTTCCAGGGGCCTGCGTTGCGCTAGGCGTCTCGCGATATAGTGGGTGCAAGTTTCCCTGTGGCGAGGGAGCTTGCTCCCGCTGGGCTGCGAAGCGGCCCCAGATTTTGCGGTCGCTGCGCAACCGAACGGGAGCAAGCTCCCTCGCCACGGATTTTAGCGTTAGGGAACCTGCACGCCCTCGACCAGCAACATATCCACAAGACGAATCAACGGCAGCCCGATCAGGCTGGTGGCGTCCGGCCCTTCGGTGCTCTGGAACAGGCTTACGCCAAGCCCCTCGGCCTTGAAGCTGCCGGCGCAGTCGTAGGGTTGTTCGGTGCGCAGGTAGCGTTCGACGCGCCCAGGATCCAGGGTGCGCATGTTGACGGTAAATGGAACGCAATCGACCTGGCAGGCGCCGGTCTGGCTGTTGAACAGCGCCAGGCCGGTCAGGAACGTGACCCTGGTGCCGCTGGCGGCCAGCAGTTGCTCGCGAGCATTGTCGAAGGTGTGGGGTTTGCCCAGGATGCGCTCGCCGAGCACGGCGACCTGGTCTGAACCGATGATCAGGTGGGCCGGATGGCTGTCGGCCAGCGCCAGGGCTTTTTCCCGGGCCAGGCGCTTGACCAGCTCGACGGCGGGCTCGCCGGGGCGATGGCTTTCGTCGATATCGGGTGAGCTGCAGACGAACGGCAGTCCCAGGCGGGCAAGCAATTCCCGGCGATAGACCGAGCTCGAGGCAAGTAATAAAGGCAGCATGGACGTCTCCAGGAGGCAGGGGTGAATTCTAGCGAGGCACGCAAGTGACGGACAGGGCTGAATTTCCTTTGACATGGCTGGGGGCATCCCTATAATGCTGCGCCTATGTTGAATGACCCGATTCCACCTCACGTTGACCCGCGCAAATTGGCTGACCGTGGCACCACCCTTCAAGGTGAACTGCTGCTGGCCGATTTGAAGAGACTCTGCGACCCGCTTTCCGACGATGTCGGTACGGTCCAGGCCAAATTCGTTTTTGAACGAGATGAACGTAAATCTGTGGTTATCCACAGCTTTATCGACACCGAAGTCAAAATGGTTTGCCAGCGTTGTCTTGAGCTGGTCACCCTGCCGATCCACAGCGAATGCAGTTACGCCGTGGTGAAGGAGGGTGCGAATACCCAGTCGTTGCCGAAAGGTTATGACGTGCTGGAACTGGGCGAAGATCCATTGGATCTGCAGTCACTGATCGAGGAGGAGCTTCTGCTCGCCTTGCCCATTGTGCCTGCTCATCATCCGGAAGAATGCCAGCAGCCGGCGGGAGCAGATGAGCCCGAACCGAGCGAGGACGAGGTAACGCGGTCCAACCCGTTCAGTGTATTGGCGCAGTTAAAGCGTGACCCAAACGTTTAGGAGTTAATCAATTATGGCTGTTCAGCAGAACAAAAAATCCCGCTCTGCCCGTGACATGCGCCGTTCGCACGACGCTCTCGAGGCTAGCACCCTGTCCGTAGAAAAGACCACCGGTGAAGTTCACCTGCGTCACCACGTATCGCCAGAAGGCGTATACCGTGGCCGTAAAGTGATCGACAAGGGCGCCGACGAGTAATCACTTGTCCGCTCAAGTCATCGCGATTGACGCAATGGGCGGGGACTTCGGTCCCCGCAGCATTGTTCAGGCCAGCCTTGCTTGCCTGAATGCTACTCCCTCGCTGCACCTGACCCTCGTCGGTCAATCCCCCCTCCTGGAAGACATGCTCAGCGGCCAATCGGCTGTGGATCGCGCGCGCCTGACGATTGTCCCGGCGTCTGAAATCATCGCCATGGACGAAAAGCCAGCCCAGGCCCTGCGCGGCAAGCCTGACGCCTCGATGCGGGTGGCCCTTGAGCTGCTGCGCGATGGCAAGGTCCAGGCCTGTGTCAGTGCCGGCAATACCGGTGCGCTGATGGCACTGTCGCGCTACGTACTCAAGACCTTGCCGGGTATCGACCGGCCGGCGATGGTGGCGGCGATCCCGACCCAGCGTGGGTTCTGTCAGTTGCTCGACCTGGGGGCAAACGTCGACTGCAGTGCCGAGCATTTGCTGCAATTTGCGGTGATGGGCTCGGTCGCGGCTGAAACCCTGGGCATCGTGCGTCCTCGCGTGGCGCTGTTGAATATCGGCACCGAAGACATCAAGGGTAACCAGCAGGTCAAGCTGGCGGCCACGTTGTTGCAGGCTGCGCGGGGTATTAACTACATCGGTTTCGTCGAAGGCGATGGCTTGTACCGTGGCGAGGCCGATGTGGTGGTCTGTGACGGCTTCGTGGGCAATATCCTGCTCAAATCCAGCGAGGGGCTGGCCACCATGATCGGCCAGCGCATCGAGACTTTATTCAGGCAAAGCCTCGCCTCGCGGGTGGTCGGCGCCTTGGCGCTGCCGTTGATGCGTCGGTTGCAGGCCGACCTGGCGCCGGCGCGGCACAACGGAGCGAGCTTCCTCGGGCTGCAAGGTATCGTGATCAAGAGTCACGGATCGGCGGGCGTGCTGGGGTTCCAAAGTGCGATCAACCGAGCGGTGATCGAGATCCAGGAGAACCTGCCGGAGCGCTTGCACGGTCGCCTCGAGGATTTGTTAACTTAGGCGTTTTCGTCCGACAATGCTTAAATGTGACCGGTCGGTTCAACCCGCCATCCAATGTGCAGTTTGCTAGCGCCCCCAGGGGCGTCAATTTTTGACGACAAGATCATTAGGGGCTTTGTTTTCATGTCTGCTTCCCTCGCATTCGTCTTTCCAGGGCAGGGCTCGCAGTCCCTCGGCATGCTGGCCGAGCTGGGCGCGCAATACCCGCTGGTCCTCGAAACATTCAAAGAAGCTTCCGATGCGCTCGGCTATGACCTGTGGGCATTGACCCAGCAAGGGCCGGAAGAGCAGCTCAATCAAACCGATAAAACCCAGCCAGCCATCCTCACCGCCTCGATCGCCTTGTGGCGCTTGTGGCTGGCTGAAGGCGGCGCGCGCCCGGCGTTCGTCGCCGGTCACAGCCTGGGCGAATACAGCGCCCTGGTGGCCGCTGGCAGCCTGAGCCTGGGCGCCGCGGTGAAACTGGTGGAGCGTCGTGGCCAGTTGATGCAAGAGGCCGTTCCGGCCGGGCAGGGCGGCATGGCCGCGATCCTGGGGCTGGAAGACGCTGATGTGCTCGCTGCCTGTGCCGAAGCGGCGCAAGGCGATGTGGTCAGCGCGGTGAACTTCAACTCCCCGGGCCAGGTAGTCATCGCCGGTGCCAGGGCGGCCGTCGAGCGTGCCATCGAAGGCTGCAAGGCTCGTGGTGCCAAGCGTGCCATGCCGCTGCCGGTCAGCGTGCCGTCGCACTGTGAACTGATGCGTCCGGCCGCCGAGCGCTTTGCCGAATCCATCGCTGCCATCGACTGGCAGGCTCCGCAGATTCCCGTGGTGCAGAATGTCAGCGCCAACGTGGCGCCAGATCTCGAGACCCTCAAGCGTGATCTGCTGGAGCAACTCTACAAGCCGGTTCGCTGGGTCGAATCGGTGCAGGCCCTGGCAGCCAAGGGCGCGACCGAACTGGTCGAATGCGGTCCTGGCAAAGTGCTGGCAGGCCTGAACAAACGCTGCGCCGAAGGCGTGTCGACTTCCAATCTCAATACCCCAGATGCCTTCGCTGCCACCCGTGCAGCGCAGGCCTGAACAGGAGAAGCTTGCATGAGTCTGCAAGGTAAAGTTGCACTGGTGACCGGTGCAAGCCGTGGCATCGGCCAGGCCATCGCCCTGGAACTGGGTCGTCAAGGCGCCATCGTCATCGGCACCGCGACTTCCGCTTCGGGCGCCGAGCGCATCGCCGCGACCCTGAAGGAAAACGACATCCAAGGCACCGGCCTTGAACTGAACGTCACCAGCGACGAATCCGTTGCGGCGGTGCTGGCGAGCATTCAGGCGCAGTTCGGTGCGCCGGCGATCCTGGTCAATAATGCCGGTATCACCCGCGATAACCTGATGATGCGCATGAAAGATGACGAATGGTTCGACGTGGTCGACACCAACCTGAACAGTCTGTACCGGCTGTCCAAGGGCGTTCTGCGTGGCATGACCAAGGCGCGCTGGGGTCGAATTATCAGTATCGGCTCGGTTGTGGGTGCCATGGGCAACGCAGGCCAAGTAAACTATGCTGCGGCGAAGGCCGGTCTGGAAGGTTTCAGCCGTGCGCTGGCGCGTGAAGTGGGTTCGCGCTCGATTACGGTAAACTCGGTTGCACCGGGTTTCATCGACACCGACATGACCCGTGAACTGCCGGAAGCACAGCGTGAAGCCTTGTTGACGCAGATTCCGCTGGGTCGTCTGGGGCAAGCTCAAGAAATCGCGTCCGTGGTCGCTTTTCTTGCGTCGGACGGTGCGGCATACGTGACCGGGGCTACAATCCCGGTGAACGGCGGGATGTACATGAGTTAAATGTGACGGATTGCTTCAAAAAAATGTCATACGAGCTGTCTAAAATCCGTTATAAAGCTGCAATCAATTTATAGACGGCGGGCCGCTGGGTTTGAGGAGTGAAGCTTTCGGTTGAAAAACCGAAAAGTTCTTCTATACACTTACCCACCGGCCAGCTGCCTGAATTTGTCCATTAGGAGTGAAAACAAGGTATGAGCACCATCGAAGAGCGCGTCAAGAAAATCGTTGCCGAGCAACTGGGCGTTAAAGAAGAAGAAGTTGTGAACACCGCTTCCTTCGTAGAAGACCTGGGTGCCGACTCCCTTGACACCGTTGAGCTGGTGATGGCTCTGGAAGAGGAATTCGAGACCGAGATTCCTGACGAAGAAGCTGAGAAGATCACTACTGTACAAGCTGCTATCGACTACGTTACCAGCCACCAGGCGTAATCGTTTTTAGTCGTCGCTAGCTGTCATGGAAAAACCGCACTGCCATCACGGCGTGCGGTTTTTTCTTTAGGCCTGATGCAAAGTCGTCATTAGAAAAAGGAGAGTGCTGTGTCGCGTAGACGCGTCGTAGTCACCGGTATGGGTATGTTGTCGCCACTGGGCACGGATGTGCCGAGCAGTTGGCAGGGCATTCTGGCCGGCCGCAGTGGCATTGGTCTGATCGAACACACCGACCTTTCTGCCTATTCCACCCGTTTCGGCGGCTCGGTAAAGGGCTTCAATGTCGAGGAATACCTGTCGGTCAAGGAAGCCCGCAAGCTTGACCTGTTTATTCAATACGGCCTGGCAGCCGGTTTTCAGGCAGTGCGTAACGCCGGCCTGGAAGTCACCGACGCCAACCGTGAACGCATCGGCGTGGCCATGGGCTCGGGTATTGGCGGCTTGACCAATATCGAAGAAACCAGCCGCACGCTGCACGAATCGGGGCCGCGACGGATTTCTCCGTTCTTCGTGCCGGGCTCGATCATCAACATGATTTCCGGTTTCCTGTCCATCCACCTGGGTGCCCAGGGGCCCAACTACGCCATCGCCACGGCGTGCACCACCGGTACCCACTGCATCGGCATGGCCGCGCGCAACATCATGTACGACGAAGCCGACGTGATGATTGCCGGTGGCGCCGAGATGGCCGCATGCGGCCTCGGCATGGGCGGTTTCGGCGCATCCCGCGCGCTGTCGACCCGCAACGACGAGCCCGCCCGCGCGAGCCGGCCGTGGGACAAGGGCCGTGATGGCTTCGTGTTGTCCGACGGTGCCGGTGCGTTGGTGCTCGAGGAACTGGAGCACGCCAAGGCGCGCGGCGCGACTATCTATGCCGAGCTGATTGGCTTTGGCACCAGTGGCGATGCGTACCACATGACCTCGCCACCGGCCGACGGCGCCGGTGCGGCCCGTTGCATCGCCAACGCCTTGCGTGACGCGAAGCTCAACGGCGAGCAGGTGCAGTACATCAACGCCCACGGCACGTCGACCCCGGCCGGCGACCTGGCCGAAGCCCAGGCGATCAAGACCGTGTTCGGCGAGCATGCCTACAAGCTGGCGGTCAGTTCGACCAAGTCCATGACCGGTCACCTGCTGGGTGCGGCAGGGGCGGTGGAAGCGATCTTCAGCGTATTGGCGATCAACAGCCAGACGGCGCCGCCGACCATCAACCTCGATGAGCCGGACGATGGCTGCGACCTGGACTTCGTGCCGCACACGGCCCGCAGCATGGATATCGATGTGGTGCTGTCCAACTCCTTCGGTTTTGGCGGGACCAACGGTTCGCTGGTGTTCCGCCGGTTCGCTGGGTGATGGAAAGCTGGGTCGACGGTCAGCCGGCCGACGTCCTGTCGCTGAAAGATCGCGGCCTGGCTTACGGCGATGGGTTATTCGAAACCATCGCCGTGCACGATGGCACCCCGGTGCTGTTGGAACGCCACCTGCAACGCCTGGAAGCCGGTTGCCAGCGGTTGGCGCTCAACGTTGACATGGGCGCATTGAGTACAGAATTGAGCAGCTACGCCGGTTGCCTGGGTGGTGGCGTGCTGAAACTGATCGTGACCCGTGGCGACAGCCTGCGCGGTTATGCCGCTGATCCTTCGGTGCCGGCCAGGCGCATCCTGCAAGGGAACCCGCCGGCCACTTATCCCACTGCCCATGCCGAACAAGGCGTCCACCTGTTTCCCTGCACCGTGCGTTTGTCCGAGCAGCCCTTGCTTGCCGGCCTCAAGCACCTCAACCGCCTGGAACAAGTACTGGCCCGTGCCGAATGGCGCGATGGGCAGTACGCCGAAGGCTTGATGTTGGACGCGTCTGGGCGGGTAATCGAAGGCGTATTCAGCAACCTGTTCCTGGTGCGCGATGGCGTTTTGTTCACGGCGGACCTGAGCCGTTGCGGTGTGGCCGGCGTGATGCGCGCGGAATTATTGTTTCAAGCCGAGTCCCAGGGCATCGCCACGCAAATCACCGACATCGGCCTCGAACAACTGCACCAGGCCGATGAAGTCTTCGTCTGCAACAGCGTATATGGCGTGTGGCCGGTACGCGGATGCGGTTCGGCGTGCTGGTCGGTTGGCCCGCTCACCCGTAAACTGCAAACCCTTGCCCGTGCGCTATTGGATGCTTGATTCGTGAGACGTAAATTCTTGCTGCTGCTGGAGACCGGACTGGTACTGGCAGGGCTGTTGTTGGGCGCTTCGGCCTGGAAAATTCATTCGGCGCTGCAACAGCCGCTGAACATTACCCAGGAAGAATTGCTGGACGTGCCCAACGGAACCACCCCGACCGGAACCCTCAAGCGCCTCGAGGCCGATGGCCTGATCAAGGACGCCTTCTGGCTGCGTGTCTATTGGCGCTTCAATCTTGCCGGCCAGCCGTTGCACTCCGGTGAATACCGGATGGTGCCAGGCATGACCATGGAGGGGCTGATCGGTGTCTGGAAGCGCGGTGAAGTGGTGCAGTACAGCGTGACGCTGGTGGAGGGCTGGAATTTCCGCCAGGTGCGCGCCGCACTGGCCAAGGATGAAAAACTCCAGCAGACCCTTGCCAACCTGAGCGACAGCGAGGTCATGGACCGTCTGGGTCATTCGGGAGTATTTCCCGAAGGCCGGTTCTTCCCGGACACCTACCGCTTCGTGCGCGGCACATCGGATGTCGACCTGCTGAAAAAAGCCTACGACCGTCTGGAAGACGTGCTCGCCAAGGAATGGGCACAGCGTGCCGCCGATGTGCCTTACACCATGCCGTACCAGGCGCTGATCATGGCGTCCCTGGTGGAGAAGGAAACCGGCGTACCCCAGGAGCGTGGGCAAATTGCCGGCGTCTTTGTCCGGCGCATGCGCCTGGGCATGCTGCTGCAGACCGATCCCACAGTGATCTACGGGTTGGGTGAGCGCTACACCGGCAAGCTCACCCGCGCCCATCTGAAAGAAGAGAACCCCTATAACACCTACCTGATCCCGGGCTTGCCACCGACGCCGATCGCGATGGTGGGGCGCGAAGCGATTCATGCCGCGTTGAACCCGGCACCGGGTAACAGTCTTTATTTTGTCGCCCGTGGCGATGGCAGCCATGTGTTTTCCGATGACCTGGAATCGCACAACAACGCGGTGCGCGAGTTCCAGCTCAAGCGCCGTGCCGATTACCGCTCCAGTCCGGCGCCGGTAACGCCGGACGAGCAGGCGCCGATCCCGGCGGCATCGCCCGACACGGCACCTGAAGCGGTGCCCCATGTGCCACCTCAGGTACCTGCCCCGGAACCGGACGCCAGCGAGCCACCGAGCCCGCAATGACTTTGATTAAGGATCGCCCCGTGACTGGCTTGTTTATAACGCTGGAAGGCCCGGAAGGCGCCGGCAAGAGCACCAACCGCGAATACCTGGCCGAACGCCTGCGGGCCGCCGGCATCGAGGTGGTATTGACCCGTGAACCGGGCGGTACGCCACTGGCCGAGCGAATTCGCGAGGTGCTGCTGGCGCCCCTCGAAGAAGTCATGAACCCTGACACTGAGCTGCTGCTGGTGTTCGCCGCCAGGGCGCAGCATCTGGCCGAGGTGATCCGCCCGGCGCTGGCCCGTGGCGCCGTGGTGCTCTGCGATCGTTTTACCGATTCGACCTATGCCTACCAGGGCGGCGGCCGGGGCTTGTCCGTGGAGCGCATCGCCGCGTTGGAAAGCTTCGTCCAAGGTGAGCTGCGCCCAGACCTGACCCTGGTGTTCGACCTGCCGGTGGAAATCGGCCTGGCCCGCGCCAGCGCCCGTGGCCGGCTGGATCGTTTCGAGCTTGAGGGCCAGGCTTTCTTCAATGCCGTGCGCAATGCCTTCCTGGGGCGCGCCAAGGCCGATCCGGCGCGTTACCTGCTGATCGATGCCGCGCAGCCGCTGACCCAGGTCCAGCAGTCCCTGGATAGCTTGCTGCCACGTTTGCTGGAGCGTGTCCGTGGCTGAAGCCTATCCCTGGCAAGACGGTCTCTGGCAGCAACTGGCCGGTCGTGCCCAGCATGCCCATGCTTATCTGCTACACGGCCCGGTCGGCATCGGCAAGCGGGCGCTGGCCGAGCGGCTGATGGCCAGCCTGTTGTGCCAACGCCCGGGGGTCTCCAACGCTTGCGGCGAATGCAAGTCCTGCCTGCTGCTCAAGGCCGGCAGCCATCCCGACAATTACGTGCTGGAGCCGGAAGAGGCGGACAAGGCGATCAAAGTCGACCAGGTTCGCGACCTGGTCAGCTTCGTGGTCCAGACCTCGCAGATGGGCGGGCGCAAAGTGGTGCTGATCGAGCCGGTCGAGTCGATGAACATCAACGCTGCCAACGCCTTGCTCAAGAGCCTCGAAGAGCCTTCTGGCGATACCGTGTTGCTGCTGGTCAGCCACCAGCCGAGTCGCTTGCTGCCGACCATCAAGAGTCGTTGCGTGCAACAGGCCTGCCCGCTGCCAAGCGAGGCGATGAGCTTGCAATGGTTGGCCCAGGCCCTGCCTGACAGCAGCGACGAAGAGCGTGTCGAGCTGCTGACCCTCGCGGCTGGCTCGCCCCTGGCGGCTGTCAGCCTTCAGGCCCAGGGCGTGCGTGAGCAGCGGGCCTTGGTGGTGGACGGGGTCAAGAAACTGCTCAAGCAGCAGCAGTCCCCCACGCAACTGGCCGAGGGCTGGAACGCCATCCCGCTACTGTTGCTGTTTGACTGGTTCTGCGACTGGTCGAGCCTGATCCTGCGTTACCAGTTGACCGAAGACGAGGCCGGCCTGGGGCTGGCCGACATGCGCAAGGTGATCCAGTACCTGGCGCAAAAAAGCAGCCAGGATAAAATCTTGAACATCCAGGACTGGATTCTTGCCCAACGTCAGAAGGTGCTGAGCAAGGCGAACCTCAATCGAGTGCTGTTGCTCGAGGCGCTGTTGGTGCAGTGGGCGAGTTTGCCTGGTCGAAGTTGACAGGTACCGCCTAGACTCAGCTCAATCGCAGCGGAGATCAGCATGAACGAACCTGTCAGTCCCGGTCCACGCAACGGCATCCTGTCCCTGACCATCAAGGACAAGTCGGTGCTTTATGCCGCCTACATGCCCTTCATCAAGAACGGCGGCCTGTTCATTCCGACCAACAAGAATTATCGCTTGGGCGACGAGGTGTTCATGCTCTTGAGCCTGATGGATGAGTCGGAGAAAATTCCGGTCGCCGGCAAGGTGATCTGGCTGACCCCCAAGGGCGCCCAGGGCAATCGGGCCGCCGGCGTGGGCGTGCAGTTCAGCGACGGCGACAATTCGGCCCGCAATCAGATCGAAACCCACTTGGCCGGCTCCCTGAAGTCCGACCGTCCCACCCATACGATGTAGCCTGGCCTTTTATGCTTGTAGATTCCCATTGTCACCTTGATCGTCTCGACCTCGCTGCCCATGGCTGCTCCCTGGATGCCGCGCTGGACGCGGCCCGGGAGCGGGGCGTCGGTCACTTCCTGTGCATCGGCGTCAGCGCCGATAACGCCGCCGATGTGAAGGCGCTGGCGGAGCGTTATGCCGATGTCGATTGTTCGGTCGGCATCCACCCGTTGGACGTCCAGCCCGGCGCCGCGCCAGCGCTCGACTGGTTGTTGCGTGAGCTCGATCATCCACGGGTGGTCGCCATTGGCGAAACCGGCCTGGACTATCACTACGAGCCAGAAGCCGCCGACGTGCAACAGGCGTCGTTCCGGCTGCACCTGGAGGCCGCCCGACAGACCGGCAAACCGGTGATCATCCACACCCGCGGCGCCCGGGCCGACACCCTGGCCTTGCTGCGTGACGCCGCGCTGCCCCAGGCCGGTGTGCTGCATTGCTTCACCGAAGACTGGGACATGGCCAAGGCTGCTTTGGACATGGGCTATTACATTTCCTTGTCCGGGATTGTCACGTTCCGCAATGCCGATGCCCTGCGCGACGTTGCCAGCAAAGTGCCGGCTGATCGGCTGCTGGTGGAAACCGACTCGCCTTACCTGGCGCCGATCCCCTATCGCGGCAAGCCGAACCTTCCGCAATACGTGCGGGAAGTGGCGGAGTTTCTGGCGATGCTGCGGGGCGAGTCCTACGAGCGATTTGCCGAGCAGACGACGGAAAATTTTAAGCAATTGTTTCCGCTGGCTCACGTTCGATCGGCGCACGCCTGAATTTCATGCAAAAAAAACCCGGGTTCTGGGGGGTGAATCCGGGTTAAGACCATTAGGAGTAAAACAAAGGCACGCGGTCCGTTGGCACCTTTATCAGCGCGTCACTTGGGGGAGATGTCGCGCCGACAGTTCAAGTATTGATCAGTATGCCCACCCGTCCAGTCTGGCCGGGGCGGTTTTTAAACAAATTTGGAATACGCTCGCTTCGGATAAGTTCTCACTGTCGTCAAAGCTCGCCAGTACGGCCCGTTGGCAAGGGAAACGACGAGCCGGGTGTGCACGGTTTTGTGAAGAACGGTGGCCGAGAATGGATGATCCGTGCATTTTTGCGTAAGTTAGGCATAATACCCGGCTTCGAATTTTGACCCTTCAGACCTTTTTCTTATGCACAAAGAACCCCGTAAGGTCCGTGAGTTTCGCCGCCGCGAGCAGGAAATTCTCGACACCGCGCTCAAGTTGTTCCTCGACCAGGGTGAAGACAGTGTCACCGTCGAGATGATTGCGGATGCCGTGGGTATCGGCAAAGGCACGATTTATAAACATTTCAAATCCAAGGCGGAGATCTACCTGCGCCTGATGCTCGACTACGAGCGCGATTTGAACGAGCTGCTGCATTCAGCCGATGTGGACAAGGACAAGGAGGCCCTGTCCCGGGCCTACTTCGAGTTCCGCATGCGCGACCCGCAGCGCTACCGCTTGTTCGACCGCTTGGAAGAGAAGGTGGTCAAGGGCAACCAGGTCCCGGAAATGGTCGAGGAGCTGCACAAGATCCGCGCCTCCAACTTCGAACGCCTGACCCTGTTGATCAAGGGCCGGATCAGCGAAGGCAAGCTCGAGGACGTGCCGCCTTATTTCCATTACTGCGCCGCCTGGGCGTTGGTGCACGGCGCGGTGGCGCTGTATCACTCGCCGTTCTGGAGCAACGTGCTGGAAGACCAGGAAGGTTTCTTCCAGTTCCTGATGGACATTGGCGTGCGCATGGGCAACAAGCGCAAGCGCGATACCGACCACCCGAGCACCTGACTGGCCACACGAGCCAAGACATTCAGCTGCCTTATTGCGCCATGTCCGCTTACATGGCGCAGTGCCCCAGTAATATACTCAGGTTTGGGTCTTGCGAAATCTTGATTTCTAGGTCAATTTTTGCGAGTCCGATTTTTCTCGTGCCGGAGTGATCCATGATCGTTGACCGTCAAGGCAGGCGTTTCCGTAATCTGCGGATCAGCCTGACCTCAGCCTGCAACTACGCCTGTACCTACTGCGTGCCTGACGGCAAGCGGTTGGTGGCTGCGCAGGATGAACTGTCAGCCGAAGCCATGGCGCGCGGCGTGGCGTATTTGATCGAGGCCGCCGGTATCGAGCGGCTGCGCATCACGGGCGGCGAGCCGCTGGTCAGCCCCAAGCTCGAGCGTTTCATGACGGCGGTGGGGCAGATGGGGCTGGAGGACATCAGCCTGACCACCAATGGCCAGTTGCTCGCGAAAAAACTGCCGTTGCTGGTGGATGCCGGTATCCGTCGCATCAACGTTTCCCTCGACACCTTGGACCCCGCCGCGTTTCGCAGTATCGCCCGTGGCGGCGACCTGGCGACCGTGCTCGATGGCATGGAGCAGGCCCGGGCCGCCGGGATGAAGATCAAGGTCAACATGGTGCCGTTGCGCGGGCAAAACCTCGACCAGGTGATGCCGTTGCTCGAGTACTGCCTGGAGCGTGGTTATGAGTTGCGTTTCATCGAGTTGATGCGCATGGGCCACCTGGCCAGCGATTCCAACGCCTTCCTGCAGCAGTTCGTCAGCCTTCAACAACTGCTCAGCCTGATCGGCGACCAGTACGAATACCTGCAGGCCGACGCGCCGGTGGACGCCACGGCGGTGCGTTATGAGATACCGGGGCTGGGGCACTTTGGCGTGATCGCCAACGAAAGCGTGCCTTTTTGCCGTACCTGTTCGCGACTGCGGCTGTCTTCCACGGGCTGGCTGCACGGCTGCCTGTCGTCGAGTAACCGTCACTTCGTCGGTGATCTTCTGGACAAGCCACGCCATCAGGCCTTGCCGGCGCTTCAGCGCTTGTTGGTCAAGGCGCTGGGGGACAAGCAGGAAGTGGCGTTCTCCGGCGGTGCGACCATCATGAAAATCATTGGCGGCTGATCGGACCTTTCCTGGCTTGAGTCTGTAGGAGCTGGCGAAGCCTGCGATCTTTTGACTTTTGATCTTTCGCTTGGGATTCAAGTGTCTGGGGAAAGATCGCAGCCTCGTTGCACTCGACAGCTCCTACGGGCGCAGCCCAGCGGGAGCAAGCTCCCTCGCCACAGGTATTCCAAGGCGCAACCCCAACCATCCTGCGAGCTGGCGCAAAAGCTGCATCCCACGACCATTCGCCGGTTTTCCGACACCGGTCTTTGGAGGAATAGGATGCGTAGCCTGGTTTTGCTGCTGGCCGTTTTGGTGCTTGGCGGTTGCATGAATGTCAGCGACATGGGGGAGGGCGTTCGTTATCACATGAGCGATGCCGGCCTGCTGGACCATAGCGACAGCCGTCGTGTGAACAACCTGCGAATCCAGCCCGACTCGTTCATCTACATCGCCCAGGGCGCCTTCGCTCCGCCGGGCAGTGCCTATCCACGTCCCAATGTCGTGGCCGAAGAAGCCTTCAATGGCTTCATCGAATATTTCCCCATGGTCCGTCGTGCCCGTGTTCCCGAAGGCCTCGATCAGGCGATGGGCGAAGCCCGTGCCGCCGGTGCCCATTACCTGTTGTACACCCGGTTCGCCAAGGCCGATAACCGCATCGGCAACTCCGACGAATGGCTGGATGAAGAGGCCGTGGATCGCCTGGGTGTCGATACCGGCGTGATTCAAATCATGTTGATCGAGACCAGCACGCAGTATTTGATTGATACTGCACGGATCAAGAGTCGTGGCGGTTTACTGACGTTCCACGACAAACAGCCCCAAGACCTCATCGCCGCGCCGCTGCGTGAATATGCCCGCAGCCTGTTGGGGATGAGCGACCAGTAACTCGAGGAGTCACCATGAGCGGACCGCAAAAAGCCAATGACTTGCTGGGGCAGATCCCCAAGACCAGAGGCCTGCCGCCGGTCCACTTGTGGAACCCCGGCTTCTGCGGCGACATCGACATGCGCATTGCCCGGGACGGTACCTGGTACTACCTGGGTACGCCCATCGGACGAAAACCGATGGTCAAGCTGTTCTCCACCATCATCCGCCGCGACGGCGATGATTATTTCCTGATCACCCCCGTGGAAAAGGTCGGCATCAAGGTCGATGACGCGCCGTTCGTGGCCGTGACCCTTGAGGTGGAAGGGCGGGGGGAAGGGCAGTTGCTGCGCTTCACCACCAACGTCGAGGAAACTACCGAGGCCGGCACCGAGCACCCGCTGCGGGTGGAGATCGATCCCCAGACCCAGGAACCGACGCCCTACGTGCATGTGCGCAGCAACCTCGAAGCACTGATCCACCGCAACGTGTTCTATCAACTGGTGGAGCTGGCGGTCAGTCGCGAGATCGATGGGCAGCGCTGGCTGGGTGTGTGGAGCGGCGGCGAGTTTTTCCCCATCGGCCTCGAGCCCTGATCCCTTGTGGAAGTGAGGGTTGATCCAACATCCGCGTCGGCTGAAGGATCGCTATCGCGAGCAAGCCCGCTCCCACAGTA
>NZ_JABWRA010000052.1:0-45450 GCF_014268705.1 Pseudomonas sp. SWRI179
CGAGGGAGCTTGCTCCCGCTCGGTTGCGCAGCGACCGCAAGATCTTAGGGCCGCTGCGCAGCCCAGCGGGAGCAAGCTCCCTCGCCACAGGTTGTGTGTTCAAATCTTGAGCATCAGGCGCTGGCGCGCTTCACCACTTCCGACGGATCGGCATGCACCAGCACTTCGGCTTTCGGATAAGCGCGGTGGATCGCATCGGCGGCCTGGTCGCTGATGCCGTGGGCCACTGACAGGGTCAGTTCCCCCGGCAGCTCCAGGTGCAGCTGCACGAACCAGTGGTTGCCGGAGACCCGCGTGCGCAGGTCATGGGCGCCGAGCACGCCGGGCACCGCGCAGGCCAGTTCCAGCATGCGCTGGCTGACGTCGGGCGGCAGTTCTTCATCCATCAGCACGGCGAAGCTTTCCCGGGCGATCTGGATGGCGCTCCACAGGATGTACGCCGCGATCCCCAGGCCGAACCAGGCGTCGAGTTGATACCAGCCCAACCCTGCCAGTACCAGCGCCACCAGGATGCTGCCGTTGAGCAACAGGTCCGAGCGATAGTGCAGCGAGTCGGCGCGCACGGCGTTGGAGCCGGTGGCGCGGATGACCCGATGCTGCAACGCCAGCAGCGCCAAGGTCAGCACCAGGGAAAACACGATCACACCGACGCTGAGCCAGGGCGCGTCCACCGGCACCGGCTCCTTCAGGCGTTCGAAGGCCTGCAAGGCGATCAGTACCGCACTGCCGCCGATAAACAGCGCCTGGGCCATGCCCGCCAGGGATTCGGCCTTGCCGTGACCGTAGCGATGGTCATCGTCGGCGGGACGCAAGGCGTAATGCACCGCCAGCAGATTGAGCAGCGAGGTGACGCCGTCCAGCGCCGAGTCGGTCAGGCCGGCAAGCATGCTCACCGAACCGCTGAGCCACCAGGCGAAGGCCTTGGCGACAATCAATGTCAGTGCCACGGCCACCGACGCCCGGGTGGCCAGGCGCAACAGGCGAGCGTGTTCGGTGCTGGTGGTCATGGCGCGGTCGTTCCTTCAGTCGCGTCGGTCATGCGGCCGGTTTGAGACCGAGGGCAGCCAGTTGTTGTGCGCTGCCCTTGTGTTGGATCAGGCGCGGATCGTCCAACGGAAAGCTGCGGCCCAGTTCGCGTTCCAGGATCGCCTGCAGTTTTTGGTTATTGACGGTGCCATCGGGGTTGATGGCCGGCTTGAGCTTCTCGGGCTCGATCTGGACGCTGCGGCCCGGTTCGAAATAAATGGCACCGGTGGCAAAGTCCACGGCGAACGCGATCAGGCCAGGGATGATGTAGAACAGCAGGCCGACGGCATCGAGGGCGGCGATGGCCGGGTCGATCTTGCCGTCGATCTGGCCGCGACGGTCCGGGTAGAAGATCGAGCCACAGGCGCTGATCTGGGTCAGCAGGGTGGCGACCAGGACGCCACCGATCACGCGAAAGGGAATACGCATAGCAATCTCCTGAACAGGTAGAGGCGTTGCTGGTTGGAGTCCAGACCACGCTAAACAGTTCGCCGTTATACTCGGCCCTCTGTTTTGGAGCCAGCATGATTTCTTTGCCGATTGATGAAGTTTTACCCGCCCTGCGCCAAGCCTTGGCGTTGCGCCACGAAGCCGTGCTCGAAGCGCCGCCCGGTGCCGGTAAAACCACCCGTGTTCCCCTGGCCTTGCTGAACGAGCCGTGGCTGGCCGGACAGACCATCCTGATGCTCGAACCCCGGCGCCTGGCGGCACGGGCGGCGGCCGAACGGCTGGCCAGCGAACTGGGGGAAAAGGTCGGCGAGACGGTCGGCTACCGGATTCGCCTCGACAGCAAGGTCGGGCCCAAGACCCGCATCGAAGTGGTCACCGAAGGTATTCTCACCCGCCGCTTGCAGGACGACCCGGCGCTGGAAGGCGTGGGGCTGCTGATTTTCGATGAATTCCATGAACGCAGCCTCGACGCCGACCTGGCCCTGGCCTTGAGCCTCAACGGTCGGGAGTTGTTTCGCGACGACCAGCCGCTGAAGATCCTGTTGATGTCCGCCACCCTGGAAGGCGAGCGCCTGGCCGGGTTGCTGGGCGACGCGCCGATCCTGCGCAGCGAAGGCCGCATGTTTGCGGTGACGGTGCGCTGGGGGCGGCCGTTCCAGCCCGGCGAGTTCATCGAGCCGCGCCTGGTGCAGACCGTGCTCGACGCCCTGCACGATGAAACCGGCAGCGTCCTGGTGTTCTTGCCCGGGCAGGCGGAGATTCGCCGGGTGCATCAGCAACTGGCCGAGGCCTTGGGTGAGGGCGGCAATGTGTTGCTCTGTCCGTTGCACGGCGAACTGGACCTCGCCGCCCAACGCGCCGCCATCGACCCGGCGCCCCCCGGCCAGCGCAAAGTGGTGTTGGCCACCAACATCGCCGAGACCAGCCTGACCATCAACGGCGTGCGGGTGGTGATCGACGCCGGACTGGCCCGCGTGCCGCGTTTCGATCCGGGCAGCGGCATGACCCGTCTCGACACCCAGCGCATTTCCCGGGCCAGCGCCACCCAGCGGGCCGGTCGTGCTGGGCGCCTGGAACCGGGTGTGTGTTACCGGTTGTGGTCCGAAGACCAGCATGAACAATTGGCCGCTTACGGCAGCGCGGAGATTCTGTCGGCGGACCTGGCCGGGTTGGCCCTGCAACTGGGGCGCTGGGGCGTGACGCCGCAGCAACTGGTCTGGCTCGACGTTCCGCCTGCCGCTGCGTATGCCCAGGCCCAAGACCTGCTGCAACGCCTGGGCGCGCTGGAGGGGGAGCAACTGACCCGCCACGGCCAGGCCATGGCCGAACTGCCGGCCCACCCACGTATCGCCCATCTGCTGTTGCGCGGCCAGGCGCTGGGCCTGGCAGACATGGCCTGCAATGTCGCCGCACTGTTGGGCGAGCGCGACATTCTCCGTGGTGCCGGCGCGGACTTGCACAGTCGCCTGGCCTTGCTGTCGGGCGAAGAACGCGCCGCGCGGGGCGCCCAAGGTGGGGTGCAACGGGCCCGGCAATTGGCTCGGCAGTATCGCGGCTACCTGCGGGGCAAGGCCGAAGAGGCCGTGGCCGATCCCGATCATTCGCGCTGGCTCGGCGCCTTGCTGGCGTTGGCCTACCCGGACCGTGTCGCCCAGCAGCGCCGGCCCGGCGGCGCGGAATATCGTTTGGCCAATGGTCGTGCGGCGCTGTTTGCCGAGGCCGACAGCCTGATGAAACAGGCGTGGCTGGTGATCGCCGATTTGGGCAGTCGCCAGGGCCAGCGCGAAGAGCGAATCTATCTGGCGACGGATTTCGACCCGGCGCTGTTCGATTCGGTGCTGGCCGAGCAAGTGCGCACCGTGGACCAACTGGATTGGGACGAGCGCGAAGGCGTGCTGCGGGCCGAGCGCCAGCGCAAGGTCGGCGAGCTGGTGCTCAGCCGCGAACCGCTGACCGGCCTGGATGAGTCAGCCCGTAGCCAGGCCTTGGTGAACCTGGTGCGGCGCAAGGGCCTGGAACTATTGCCCTGGACCCCGGAACTGCGGCAATGGCAGGCGCGGGTGGCGCTGCTGCGGCGCCTGGACCTGGACGCCAAGGGCGAGAGCGAATGGCCAGACGTCAGCGACGGCGCCTTGCTGGACAGCCTCGAGCATTGGTTGATGCCGTATCTGGGCCGCGTCTCGCGCCTCAGCCATTTCGCCAACCTGGACGTGTCGAGCTTCGTTCACAACCTGTTGCCCTGGCCCCTGCCGCAACGCTTGGATGAACTGGCGCCGCACCATTTGAACGTGCCCTCGGGTTCGTCGATCCGCCTGGACTACAGCGAGCATCCACCGATCCTCGCGGTGCGCCTGCAGGAACTCTTCGGCCTGGCCGACACCCCGCGCATTGCCGGCGGTCGGCAGGTGGTCAAGCTGCACCTGCTGTCACCAGCGCGGCGGCCGGTGCAGGTGACCCAGGATTTGGCGAACTTCTGGCGCAGCACCTATGCCGAGGTGAAGAAGGACCTCAAGGGGCGTTATCCCAAGCATTACTGGCCGGACGACCCGCTGGTGGCGGAGGCGACGGCGCGGGTCAAGCCGCGCAAGTAATTGGGGCCGAGACAAAACCTTTGTGGGAGCGGGCTTGCTCGCGAATGCGGAGTGTCAGTCAATAATTTATGTAACTGACCCACCGTATTCGCGAGCAAGCCCGCTCCCACAGTTGTTCGGTGATGGGGCTCAAATCACGGCATCGCCGGCAACAGGAACCGCGCGATCACCGGCAAGTGATCGGAGATGCGCAAGGTATCGTCCTGCCTTACCTGGGCTTCAACCCGCTTGATCCGCGGGCTGTAGAACAGGTAATCGACGGTGCGGTCGGGGCCGTTGAGGCCGGGGTCGTTCGGGTAGTGGGTCAGCCAATGTTCGCGGTCGATGCCGCTGGCTTCGTTGTTGGTGGGGATCATCGGGTATTTGTCCCACAGCAGGTGCAGCGGGCTGTCGGCGGCGTAGGGCGTGCGCTGCTCGGACGGCAGGCGCCGGTACTGGCCCAGGGGCAGCAGGTTGAAATCGCCACCGATCAGCCAGGGCGTGCCCGCGGATTCGAATTTATCCACTGCCTTGGTGACGGCGGCGATTTGCTTGGGCAGGGTGTCGTCCGGCTCGGTGGCCCGTTCCAGATGGGTGTTGAGCACCGCCAGTTGGCCGCCGTCGCTCAGCGCCAGATAACTCACCAACAAAGCGTTTTTTGGCTGGAACTGACGGCTGATGAAGTTGGCGTCGGCCACCGGCAGTTGCACCCGTTCGGCATGGTCGATGCGGTAGCGACTCAGGGTCGCCAGTTGCCGGCCGACACTGCCGAAGATGCGCGGGTTGGGGATGAAGTCGGCTTTCCAGTCGAAGGCGCTGGTGCCGCACGGATAGAGGTCGGCCAAGCGTTCCTGTAGCAGCTTGAGCTGGTCCTGGTAATCGCTGGCCTTGGCGCCCTTGTCCAGTTCCTGGAGCAAGACGATGTCCGGTTGTTCGTCGCGAATGACCCGGGCCACTTCGTCGAGGCTGAAGGCCATGTCCTCCAAGGTCGGGCTTTCATCGTCGCCCTGGGCCAGGTCGTGCCAGAACACGTAGCGCTTGCCGGCGAGGAACTGGACGTTCCAGGTCATCACCTTCAAGGCCTGGCCAGGCGCCAGCGCTGCTGCGTTGGCAGTGCAACTGACGGGCAGTACTTCCCGGGCCTGGGGGCGCCAGGTCAGGCCATAGGTTGCAAAGGCACCGATGCCGACAATCAACAGCAGGCCCAGCAAGGCGTGGCGCAGTAGACGGGTCATGGCTTGGGTTTTTCTGCAATCAGCATGAACATTCGGAACAACACCACGGTGGTGAACAACTGCAGGAAACTGTGGAGGCTGTCGACCAACAAGCTGATCAACGGATTCTGCGGCGGCGGATACACCGAGACGCTGGCACCCTTGAGCAACCACAGCGGGACCATGACGGCCAGGATGCAGAGCAGGATTCGCCAGAAATGGCCTCGACTCAGGCGCGCGCTTTCCTTCATGGCGGCCAGTGGCGCCAGGCCTTTCAACACCAACAGGTATTCACCGAAGGCCAGGACGACCATCAGCCACAGCCCAGGCAGGAAGTACAAGGAAATGCCGATCAGGATCAGCAACGTGTTGAGAGCGGTCAGCAAGGCAAAGCGCGGCCACTGGAGCAGGGCGGCGGCAAGCAGGTCTCGCGTGCGTGGCGCTTCACCACGGCTGCGGGCATCGAGGAACAGAATCAGCGCCGCGGTGTACAGCGGATAGACCAATAACCCAACGATTACGCTGTAGCCGGAAAAACCGTCGGCCCCCAGGGCGTTGTCCACCCCTTGTTGCAGCACGGCTTCAAGTATCACCAGCGGCAGGCACAACTGGGCGATCCGGCCCAGATGGCGCTTGAAAAAATACAAGGAGTCACGCAGTACTTCTAACGGATTCATGGGTCGGTATCGCAGTTCAAAAAAAGCGGTCCGACACTTTACCCATCAGGTGACCGCAGAAACAAACGTAAACATCAGGTAAAGACCATTGAAAGCTTTTCGACGCGCCCCATTACTGATGGGCACCGGTCTTCGGGATCGGAATGGTTTCTACCCGGCAATCGAATGAGGTCGCCATGAACAGCGAAGAACAAACCCTGATCGATGGACTGTTTTCACGGCTGCAACAGGCCGAAAAGGATTCAGCCCCGCGCGATGCCCAGGCCGAGGCGCGGATCAAGGAACACCTGGCGAGCCAGCCAGCGGCGGGCTATTTCATGGCCCAGGCGATCCTGGTGCAGGAGGCCGCGATCAAGCGCCTCGATGAGCAGAACAGGCAGCTCTCCCAACAGGTCGAGCAGTTGCAGGCCGAGCTGCAACAGGCTCGCAAGCAAGCGCCGGCGTCCAGCGGTGGCGGTGGTTTCCTCTCGAGTATTTTCGGCGGTAGCCCACGGGACTCGCGCCCGGCGAGCGCACCGGCCTCCAGCGGCGGTGGTTGGCGCGAACCGGCGCCGTCGTCCTTCAATGCCCCGGCGCAACAGGGTTTCGGCGCGCCGCCCGGCAATTATGGCGCGCCGCAGCAGCAGGCCCCGGCAGCGGGCAGCTTCCTCGGCGGCGCGCTGAAAACCGCGGCGGGCGTGGCCGGTGGCGTGATGCTGGCCCAGGGCATCAGCAGCCTGTTCCACAGCAACCAGCAACCGCAGGAAATCGTCGAGATTCTCAAGGAAGAACCGGCGCAACCGGTCAGCGACACCACAGACAGCGGTTGGGGCGATGACCAGCGTATGGCCGATAACGACGCCTACGGTAACGACCCGGGCGGGTTCAGCGACGCGGACTACAGCGACAATTCATCTTCCTTCGGCGACGACGACTCCTTCGTCTGACCTGCCATTCGTCCGGGGCGCCCTGGCGCCTCGGGCCGATTATTCGCGGAACAATCCCTCTGGCTGGCATACTGGGCGACTTTTCGGCCCTGGTGGTCTGCCTGCGTGTGCATCCAAGAGGAAACGCGGTGAAAAAAATTGCGGTGTTCGCCGATGTCCAGAACCTCTACTACACCGTGCGCCAGGCTTATGGTTGCCATTTCAACTACGCCGCGCTGTGGGCCGATGTCAGCAAGCAAGGCCAGATCGTCGAGGCCTACGCCTATGCGATCGATCGCGGTGACAGCAAGCAGCAGCAATTCCAGCAGATCCTGCGCAACCTGGGTTTCATCGTGAAGCTCAAGCCCTACATCCAGCGCAGCGACGGCTCGGCCAAGGGCGATTGGGACGTGGGCATCACGCTGGACATCATGGACGCCGCCGACCACGTCGATGAAGTGGTGCTGGCCTCCGGCGATGGCGATTTCGACATGCTGCTCGAACGCATCATCAACAAGCACGGCATCCAGGCCGTGGCCTATGGCGTGCCGGGGTTGACCGCCAACTCGCTGATCCGCGCCGCCAGTCGCTATGTGCCCATCGAAGGCGCGTTGTTGCTCAAGAATTGATTTTCACGGAGTTCAAAAGGTTTGGAACGCATCGCAGTCATCGACTTTGAAACCACCGGCATCACCCCGAGCAGCAGCTGCCGGGCCACTGAAATCGCAGTGGTGATGCTCGAACAAGGCCGGATCGTCGACCGCTACCAGAGCCTGATGAATGCCGGTGTACGCGTCCCAGCCTTCATCGAACAACTGACCGGCATCAGCAACGCCATGTTGCGCAGCGCACCGTCGGCGGAAAAGGTCATGAACGAGGTCAACGAGTTTGTCGGCACCACGCCGCTGCTGGCCCACAACGCTGCGTTCGACCAGAAGTTCTGGGATTTCGAGCTGGGACGCATCAAGCGCACCCGCTTGCAGAATTTTGCCTGCTCACTGTTGCTGGCCCGGCGCTTGATGCCGGCGGCGCCGAACCACAAGCTCGGCACACTCAACGTGTTTGCCGGCTTGCCCCACACCGGCCAGGCTCACCGGGCCATGGCCGACGCCGAAATGGCCGCCAACCTCACCGCGCACCTGGCTTCGGAGCTGCGGCAAAAGCATGGGCTGCGGGCGTTGTCCCATGATCTGCTGTGCAGTTTGCAGAAGGTGCCGGCGGCGAAGATCAGCGAGCACCTCAAGCGCCATCGCGGGTTCTAAACACACCACAGAACCCTTGTGGGAGCGGGCTTGCTCGCGAATGCGGTGTGTCAGTCGCATGTTTACGTACTGACACACCGCATTCGCGAGCAAGCCCGCTCCCACAGTTTTGACTTGTGTTGGGCCGTCTATTTGCCATTCCCTTCCAACTGCCCCAACGGCACGCGCTTTTCAATGGCACTGGACAGCACGATCGAGGTCTTGCTGAAGCCGAACTTGGCGATGCGGTTGATCAATTCTTCCAGCTCGGGCATCGAGCCGACTGCCGCTTGCATGATCACGCACGGGTCCCCGGTGACCCGATGGCATTCGGTCAGTTGTGGGATCTTGCACAGTTCGTCGTAGGTCTTCTGGTTGCCGTGCTGGTTCATGCGCAGTTCGATGACGCACTGCACCGGCAGGCCGATCTTGGCCATGTCGACCTTGGCTTGATAGCCGGTGATGACGCCGCTGGTTTCCAGTTTGCTGACCCGCTCGGCCACGGCCGGGGCTGACAGGTTCACTTTGCGGGCCAGTTCAGCGTAGGACGCACGACCGTTTTCCAACAAGGCGCTGAGCAGCATGCGGTCGTATTTATCCACAGGTAGGCTTCCAAATGACGTGACTTTCGAAAGCGCGATTTATAGCGCCGAACGCCGTGTTTTGAAAAGTGTATGGCTTGGATAAACAGGTTTTGTAACTTAAATTCCGTCTGTCGCCTTTCTAGAATAACGTCTCTCATTGTCCTGACTTCGAGTTGAACATGCCTGGCACACGCCGTTTTCCCCTGCCCTTGATCGCTGCCTTCTTTGCCTTGTACGTCATCTGGGGTTCGACCTACCTGGTGATTCGTATCGGTGTGGAGCATTGGCCGCCGTTGCTGCTGGCCGGGATTCGTTTTGTGCTGGCCGGTTCGCTGATGTACGGCTTCCTGCGCTGGCGTGGGGCGCCGGCACCGACCTGGGCGCAGTGGAAGGCCGGGGCGATCATTGGCGTGCTGCTGCTCAGTTTTGGCAATGGCGCGGTGAGTGTCGCCGAGCACACGGGCGTGGCGTCCGGGGTCGCGGCATTGGCGGTGGCGACGGTGCCTTTGTTTACCTTGTTGTGCGGCTATTTCTGGGGCGCGCGTAATACGCGTCTGGAATGGGCGGGCATTGTGCTGGGATTGATCGGCATCGCCATGCTCAACCTCGGTTCCAACCTGCAGTCCAGCCCGTTGGGCGCGATCTTACTGGTGTTCGCGGCGGCGTCCTGGGCCTTTGGCTCGGTGCTGAGCAAACATTTGCCGTTACCGGCCGGGGCGATGGCCAGTGCCGTGGAAATGCTGGTAGGCGGTGTGGTGCTGTTGATCGGCAGCTTCGCCAGCGGCGAACACCTGGACAGCATGCCGCCGCTGGAAGGTTGGTTGGCCTTGTTCTACCTGATCGGCTTCGGTTCGATCATCGCCTTCAACGCCTACATGTACCTGCTCAAGCATGTGCGCCCGGCGGCGGCCACCAGTTATGCCTATGTCAACCCGGCCGTGGCGGTGCTGTTGGGCATCGTGTTTGCCGGTGAAACCATCGGCATGGAGGAGGCCCTGGCGATGTTGGTGATCATCAGTGCCGTGGTGTTGATCGGCTTGCCGCAGTGGCGCAAGCCCAAGCCTGCGCCGGCCGCCGCCTGATTTAGGGTAAACTGCCGCGCATTGCACACCTTGCGCTGATTTTTCCTACGGTACTTCCATGACTTTCGCCACCCTTGGCCTGATCGAACCCTTGTTGCGCGCCCTCGAGACGCTCGGCTACCAGACCCCGACCCCGGTTCAGGCCCAAGCCATGCCGGCGGTGCTCGCCGGTCGCGACCTGATGGCCGCGGCCCAGACCGGCACCGGCAAGACCGCCGGTTTTGCGGTGCCGCTGTTGCAGTTGCTGACCACTGAAGGGCCGAAGGTCGCGGCCAACTCGGTGCGGGCGCTGATCCTGGTGCCGACTCGGGAACTGGCTGAGCAGGTCCATGAAAGCGTGCGTCAGTACGCGCAGAACCTGCCGCTGAGCACCTACGCGGTCTACGGCGGCGTCAGCATCAACCCGCAGATGATGAAGTTGCGCAAGGGTGTCGACCTACTGGTTGCCACGCCGGGTCGCTTGCTCGATCTGTTCCGCCAGAACGCGCTGAAGTTCAACCAGTTGCAGACCCTGGTGCTGGACGAAGCCGACCGCATGCTCGACCTGGGCTTCTCCGAGGAACTGGCGAATATCTACAAGGCCTTGCCGAAGAAACGCCAGACTCTGTTGTTCTCGGCGACCTTTTCCGATGCGATCCGCCTGTTGGCCGGGCAGATGCTCAACGATCCGCTGAGCATCGAAGTGAGCCCGCGCAACGTCGCCGCCAACACCGTCAAGCAATGGGTGGTGACGGTGGACAAGAAGCGCAAGGCGGAATTGTTCGTGCACCTGATGCGCAAGAATAAGTGGAAGCAGGTGCTGGTCTTCGCCAAGACCCGCAACGGCGTCGATGCGCTGGTGGAAAAACTCCAAGGCCTGGGCGTCAACGCCGACGGCATCCACGGGGACAAACCCCAGGCCACCCGCCAGCGGGCGCTTGACCGCTTCAAGGCCAGCGAAGTGCAGATACTGGTCGCCACCGACGTCGCTGCTCGTGGCTTGGACATCGAGGATTTGCCGTTGGTGGTGAACTTCGACCTGCCGATCGTCGCCGAAGATTACATCCACCGTATCGGCCGTACCGGTCGGGCGGGCGCCACCGGGCAGGCGATTTCCCTGGTCTGCGCCGACGAAGTGAATCTGCTGTCGGCCATCGAGATGCTGACCCGCCAGACGTTGACTCGGCAGATGGAACAGGACTTCGAGCCTGAGCATCGGGTGCCGGACACCGATGCCAGCGGCCAGGTGATCAAGAAGCCGAAAAAGCCGAAGAAACCGAAAACCTCCGGGGGTGGCGGCAAGCGCAACCTGGGTAAGTGGGTGGACAGTGGCGACGCTGCGCCTGTGGAACCTTCGGTCAAGCCTGTGCGAAAAGTGCCGGTGTTCAATACTGGGCCGCGTAAGCGTAAGCCTTGATGGTCTGCTCTATCTGATAAACCGCTATCGCGAGCAGGCTCGCTCCCACAGTTGATAGGTGTACGCCGTCAATGTGGGAGCGAGCCTGCTCGCGATGGCCGCGCCTAGGTTTCAATCCAGGCGCTGTAACCACTCCACCATCCCCAACCCCGCCGCCCGGCCGCTGGCAAAGCACGCCGTGAGCAGGTAGCCGCCGGTCGGCGCTTCCCAGTCGAGCATTTCCCCGGCGCAGAACACGCCGGGCAGGTGCTTGAGCATCAGGCGTTCATCCAGGGCCTCGAAGGTCACGCCACCGGCGCTGCTGATGGCTTCGTCCAGGGGACGAGGCTTCACCAGGGTGACCGGCAGGGCCTTGATCGCCTGGGCCAGTTGCGCCGGGTCAGTGAAACACTCGGCCGGGGTGAGCTCGCGCAGCAGCGCCGCCTTGACGCCGTCGATCCCCAACTGGCTGTGCAAATGCTTGGCCATCGAGCGTGAGCCGCGCGGTTTGTTCAAGGCCTGGAGGATTTTATCCACAGGCCGGCCCGGCAATAGGTCCAGATGAACAGTCGCGTGGCCATGCTGGTTGATGGCTTCACGAATGGGCGCTGACAGGGCATAGACCAGGCTACCTTCGAGGCCGGTGACGGTGATCACGCATTCGCCGAGGCGCGGCATATCGTCGTTCAGGCCCATGGCGATGTTTTTCAGCGGGGCGCCGGCGAATTTGCTGATCATCAAGTCGCTCCAGGCCTCGACCTCGAACCCGCAGTTGCTTGGTTGCAACGGCGCCAGCGCCACGCCGCGTTGTTCCAGCGGTAGCATCCAGGCGCCATCGGAGCCCAGGCGCGACCAACTGCCGCCGCCCAACGCCAGCAAGGTCGCCTGGGGGCGCAAGGTTGTTTCGCCTTCCGGCGAGGCGATGCGCAAGCTGCCGTCGGGGTTCCAGCCGAGCCAGCGATGACGGGTGTGTATCGCCACGCCCGCATCGCGCAGGCGCTTGAGCCAGGCGCGCAATAGCGGCGCGGCCTTCATGTCGGTGGGAAATACCCGCCCGGAGCTGCCGACAAAGGTGTCGATGCCCAGCCCGTGAATCCAGGTGCACAACGCGTCCGCCCCGAATGTTCGCAGCAGTGGCGCGAGGTTGGGCGCGCGTTCGGCGTAGCGGGACAGGAAGGCCGGGAAGGCTTCGGAGTGGGTGATGTTCATGCCGCCCACGCCGGCCAGCAGGAATTTGCGGCCTACCGATGGCATGCCATCGTACAGATCGACTTTCAGGCCGGCCTGGCTCAAGACCTCGGCCGCCATCAGGCCGGCGGGGCCGCCGCCGATGATGGCGATGTTTGGGGTAGAAGGCTGGACGGTCGCGGTCATGATCTGGGCTGCGGGGCTGGAATAGGCGAGGCATTCTACCAGCACACATTCCTGTGGGAGCGGGCTTGCTCGCGAATGCGGTGTGCCAGTGACATAAATATCGACTGGCGCACCGCCTTCGCGAGCAAGCCCGCTCCCACAAGGGAATGCAGGTGTTTTTGAGAACTCTGATCAAAAAACAGCCAAGCCTCTGCAAGCTATAGGCAACATAGCCTGTAGGCCGTTTCGCTCAGGTTATCCACAGGCCGCTCCACAGGCATTGTGGGTAAAGCCCAGGTTTCAGTGACAACCTGATGACGTCCAGACCCTTTGTGCGCTGTGGTGCAGGATCCCGTGGCGGCGGGCCAGGGCCTGGCGATCCTTGCTGTAGCCACCGCCGATCACCCCGACCACCGGGATGTCGCGCCCCAGGCAATGGCGCATGACGCTCTCGTCCCGGGCGGCGAGGCCTTCGTCCGTCAGCTTCAGGTAACCGAGGGCGTCATCCTTGTGCACATCGACGCCGGCGTCATACAACACCAGGTCCGGTTGATAGAGCGGCAGCAGGTAGTTGAGCGCATCGTCCACCACGTTCAGGTAAGCGGCGTCGCCCATGCCCATCGGCAGCGGGATGTCCCAGTCGCTTTGCGCCTTGCGTGCGGGAAAATTCTTTTCGCAATGCAAGGAAACTGTCACGGCGTCCGGGGTGTCATGGAGTATTCGAGCGGTGCCGTCGCCTTGATGCACATCGCAATCGAAAATCAGCACCCGCGACACCCGGCCGCTGGCCAGGAAATAACGGCTGATCACTGCCAGGTCGTTGAAAATGCAGAACCCGGCCGGGTGGTCGTAGTGGGCGTGGTGGGTACCGCCGGCCAGATGACAGGCCAGGCCGTGTGCGAGGGCTTGCTCGGCGGCCAGGAGCGAACCGCCGACGGCGCGCACCGTCCGGCGGGCCAGGGCCTCGCTCCAGGGCAGGCCCAGTCGCCGTTGGTCTTCACGGGACAGCTCGCCGCCCATGTAGCGCTCGATATACGCGCGGTCGTGAGCCAGGGCGAGAATGTCCGGCGGACACAGTGAGGGGCGCAACAGGTCCGCATCGCGGGTCAGGCCGCTCTCCACCAGGTGGTCGCGCAACAGGCGAAACTTGTCCATGGGGAAGCGGTGTTCCGCCGGGAATTCGGGGCTGTAGTCTTCGTGATAGATCAGCGGTAGCGGCATGGTGTTTTCAGTGGTGATTGAGCCACGAATCCTACCAGCGATGTAGACTCTGAGGGCATGGAGGGGAGTGAAGATGGAGCCGATACTGGAACTGGAAAGCGCACGGCTGATATTGCGGCAGTGGCGCGACGATGATTTGCCGGCGTTTGCGGCCATGTCTGCCGATCCGCAAGTGATGCGTTATTTTCCGGCACCCTTGAGTCGCCTGGAAAGCGCTGCGTTGATCGGCCGTGTGCGCGGGCATTTTGCCGAGCATGGTTTTGGCTTGTGGGCGTTGGAGCGCAAGGACACCGGGGCTTTCATTGGCTTTACCGGGCTGGGCGTGGTCGGGTTCGACGCGCCGTTCACGCCAGCGGTGGAAATCGGCTGGCGCCTGGCGCGCGAGCATTGGGGGCTCGGTTATGCCAGCGAAGCGGCGTGGACCGCGCTGCGCTGTGCCTTCGACCGTCTGGGGCTGGATGAAGTGGTGGCGTTTACCGCTGTGGATAACCTGCCGTCGCAGAAAGTCATGCAGGCCATCGGCATGCAGCATGATCCTACCGACGACTTTGAACACCCAAAACTCGCGGTCGATCATCCATTGCGTCACCATGTGCTTTATCGCATCAATCGTGAGCAATGGTTGCAGACCCTTCACGGTTAGCCGACACGGACGTTTACAATGCCCGCCAGAATGGCCTGGGCCAACAATCGATCCACCGCCGCAGCGTAGACTGCGCGGTTTTTGCGCTGTGTGAGGAAAGTCTGAATGAGCCACGTGTTGGAAGATCTGGTCGACCTGCTGACCCTGGAACCGATCGAAGAGAACCTGTTTCGCGGTCGCAGCCAGGACCTGGGGTTTCGCCAGCTATTCGGCGGCCAGGTACTGGGCCAGTCGTTGTCAGCGGCCAGCCAGACCGTGGAAGAGGCGCGCCATGTGCATTCGATGCACGGTTATTTCCTGCGTCCAGGCGATGCCGCGCTGCCGGTGGTCTACCAAGTGGACCGGGTGCGTGACGGTGGCAGTTTCAGCACCCGCCGGGTGACGGCGATCCAGAAGGGCAACCCGATCTTCACCTGCAGCGCCTCGTTCCAGTATGACGAGCAGGGTTTCGAGCACCAGAGCACCATGCCGCAAGTCGTCGGCCCGGAGAACCTGCCGTCCGAGCTGGAGCTGACCCAGCAGCGCGCGCACCTGCTGCCCGAGCACATGCGTGAAAAACTGCTGTGCCCCAAGCCGATCGAAGTCCGCCCGGTCACCGAAAAAGATCCGTACAACCCGCAACCGGCCGACCCGGTGAAATACGTGTGGTTCCGTGCCGATGGCGCCTTGGCCGACATCCCGGCCCTGCACAAATACCTGCTGGCCTACGCGTCGGACTTCGGCCTGCTGACCACCTCGATGCTGCCCCACGGCAAATCGGTGTGGCAGAAGGACATGCAGGTCGCCAGCCTCGATCACGCGTTGTGGTTCCACGCTGACCTGCGGGCCGATGACTGGTTGCTCTACGCCATGGACAGCCCGTGGGCCGGCAATTCCCGTGGTTTCTCCCGTGGCAGCGTGTTCAATCGCGCTGGGCAACTGGTGGCGTCGGTCACCCAGGAAGGCCTGATTCGCCACCGCAAGGACTGGGCATGAGCCTGGCCGAGGTTCGTCACTGGGTGTTCGACATGGATGGCACGCTGACCATCGCCGTGCATGATTTCGCGGCGATCCGCGTGGCCCTGGCGATTCCGGCCGAAGATGACATTCTCACTCACCTGGCAGGGTTGCCCGCTGAGGAGGCCACGGCCAAGCATGCCTGGTTGCTGGAACACGAGCGGGACCTGGCGCTGGGCTCCAAGCCTGCGCCGGGCGCGGTCGAATTGGTGCGCGAGCTGGCCGGGCGCGGCTATCGCCTGGGGATCCTGACCCGCAACGCCCGTGAGCTGGCCCACGTGACCCTGGAGGCCATTGGCCTGGCGGACTGTTTCGCGGTGGACGATGTGCTGGGTCGCGACGAGGCACCGCCCAAGCCGCATCCCGGTGGCCTGTTGAAACTGGCCGAGGCCTGGAACGTGGCGCCCGACACGATGGTGATGGTGGGCGACTACCGCTTCGACCTGGATTGCGGGCGTGCGGCGGGGGCACGGACGGTGTTGGTGAACTTGCCGGACAATCCATGGCCGGAGCTGACGGATTGGCATGCGCGGGATTGCCTTGAGTTGCGGCGGATGTTGTCGGCTTGAGATTTGTGTGACGGGTTAATCGCTTTCGCGAGCAAGCCCGCTCCCACAATGGATCTGCGGTGGACATGGATTTTGTAATCGACAGAGATCCCTGTGGGAGCGGGCTTGCTCGCGAAAGGGCCTCCCCAGTCGCAACGAGGCTCACTGCCCAAACAACACCCTCAGCCCCTCCGGCGAATTGAACATCCCATCCCCATCGTGCCCGACCCCGGGCACCTCGATCAGCCGCTGGTTCAGCCCCTCGGGATGGCGCCGGGTCAGGTAGTCGAAAAAGAAATGCCCACGCAGTAACCGATACGCCCCCTGGGTCTGTGCTTCACAACCCTTGTCCAACGCCGGATGCTCCGGGTCGATGTCCTGCTGCCCGAGCAGATAAACGATATCGCGCTTGACGTAGTGTTCCTCCAGTTGGGCGGGCGTTCGCCCAGCGGCATAGGCGGGCAGGTCCTGCAGGCCGTATTTCCAGCGGTTGAAGCCCGGGCAACTGGCGGCGTCGAAGGCCATGGGCCGTTGCGCATCGAAATAGGCATAAGACGAGGGGTTGGCGATGACGAAACGCGGGTTGATCCGGTACTGGCCTTGGGCGAGCAGGGCATAGCGCTGCACGACCTGGGCGCCGCCGGAATGACCGGCGATGACGATTTCCTTTACTTCGGGAAATTGCTGCCGGTCACTGACCCGCGCGACGATGTCGTCGAGGACTTGAAAGGAGCTGACCGGGTTGGGCCCCGTGGACAGGCCTGCGGCCATCCAATCATTGCCCTGCCAACGCAGTAGATCATTGGGCAACGTGTGGCGAGCCACGTCCTGCTCGTTGAGGAATTGCGGGGCGATGACCAGCGTCGTGCCCTGTTGCCCGGCCTTTTCGGCCGCCTTTTCGGCGCTGTGCAGGTAGGTGTCGGCGTTGCGCAGCCGACCATGAAGGATGATCAGCACGCGTTGAATGGACGCCGGGGGCGGGCTGACGGCGACGGCCATGGCACCGCCCTTGAGTTGCAGGCGTCCCTGGGCGATCACGTTGACGCCGTGTTCCTCGGCTTGGGCAGCGGCGCAGCACAGCACCAGCCCGATCAACGCCCACCCCTTCATCTACAGGGTTTTCGCCGCGAAGGTGTCGCACTGACTGACCTGGCCCTGGGCGAAGCCGGTCTTGAACCAACGCACCCGCTGCGCCGACGTACCGTGGGTGAAGGAGTCCGGCACCACGCGGCCCTGGCCTTGCTGCTGCAAGCGGTCGTCACCGATCGCATTGGCGGCGGTCAAGGCCTCTTCGATGTCGCCCGGCTCCAGCCAGTTCAGGCGTTTCTGCGCATGGTTGGCCCAGACCCCGGCCAGGCAATCGGCCTGCAACTCCTGGCGCACCAACAAGCCACCGTCGCCTTCCATTTGCCGGCCTTGCTGGCGTGCTTCCTGGATTTTCGCCGACACGCCGAGCAGCGTCTGCACATGGTGGCCGACTTCGTGGGCAATGACGTAGGCCTGGGCGAAGTCGCCGGCGGCGGCAAAGCGTTGGGACATTTCCTTGAAGAAACTCATGTCCAGGTAGACCTGCCGGTCCGCCGGGCAATAGAACGGCCCGGTCGCCGAAGAGGCCAGGCCGCAGGCCGAATTGACCCGGCCGCTGAACAACACCAGTTTGGGCTGCTGGTACTGGCGTCCGGCCTGCTGGAAGACTTGGCCCCAGGTGTCTTCGGTATCGCCGAGGATCGAGCGCACGAACTCGGCCTGTTCATCGTTGGCCGGTGGCGCCTGGCGGGTTTGTGACGTGGCGGGTGCGGACGTGTCCATCTGCCCGGCCAGTTGCCCGAGAATCTGCATCGGGTCCTGGCCGGTGATCCAGCCGATGCCGACGATCAGGAGAATGGCCGTCAGGCTCAATCCCTTGCCGCCGCCAAAACGCATTCCGCCACCGCCCCCACCATCACCACGGGCGTCCACCACGTTGTCACTGCGGCGACCTTTTTTCCATAACATGTGGGAGATCCTCTAAATGACGCTGCGAGAAATGACTGCTGTGGCGGTGAGTCTAGCTTTTAGGCGCCCAAGGTGCGCGCCGCGCTTGTGCTGTCAGGCAACGAACACGGGTTTTGGTTCAGCGGTGAGCCGATCCTGCCCTGCGCCGGAATTTTCATTACACTGCCGATTCAGAACTTATCGGCATGCTCGCTGGCCCAACAACTGCATCGTGCGTCACGGCCCTTACATCAAGCAACGCAGGTTTCCCTCATGACCGTCAGCACACCGCTCTCCGGCGTCAATCAGGCTTTCAAGGGCATCGTGCTAATCCTGGCCGCAACGTTCCTGTTCTCCAGTCATGACGCGTTGTCCAAATACCTGTCCGGTTTTTATCCGATCGTCATGGTGGTCTGGGCGCGTTACGTGGTGCACACGTTGTTGATGGCGGGTATTTTCCTGCCACGCTCGGGGCTACGGGTACTGCGTACCAAGCGCCCGTTGTGGCAGTTGGCCCGGGCGTTGTGCCTGCTGGGCACCAGTCTGTTTTTCACCACCGCGTTGATGTTCATACCTCTGGCGGAGGCGACGGCGGTCAACTTCCTCGCGCCCGTACTGGTGACCGCGCTGTCGGTGCCATTGCTGGGCGAACGGGTGACGCGCGGTCAATGGATCGCGGTGATCTTCGGTTTCATCGGGGTGTTGATCATCGTCCATCCCGGCGGCGATCTGTTCACCCCGGCGGTGCTGTTACCGTTCTGTTCGGCACTGTTTTTCTGCTTCTACCAACTGCTCACGCGCAAGCTCAGCGAGATCGACAGCCCGACCACCAGCAATTTCTTCGCCGGCCTGTGCAACACCTTGGTGATGAGCGCGCTGGTGCCGTTCTTCTGGCAGGTGCCGAGCCTGATGCACGGGGCGATGATGTTAGCACTGGGGGCCTGCGGGATGACGGCGCACCTGATGCTGACCCAGGCCTTCCGCTTTGCCGCCCCGGCGCTGCTCGCGCCGTTCGGGTATTGCCAGATCGTGTTTGCCGGCCTGCTGGGCTGGTTGTTGTTCAACCACACGCCGACGCTGACCACCGTGGTGGGCATCGTCTTGATCTGCTTGAGTGGGTTGGCGGCGGCGTGGCAACAGCGGCGGGCGTAACCGCTAACAAACCCTTTTGTGGATAGCACCACAGCCCCTGTGGCCAGCACAGTCCTCTGTGGGCTAGTACAGCCCCCAGTGGCGAGGGAGCTTGCTCCCGCTGGGCTGCGAAGCGGCCCTCGCTTTTATGCGATTGCTGCGCAATCGAGCGGGAGCAAGCTCCCTCGCCACAGGTGAATCGCTGCCCGTTAGCGTGTGGACAGTCAATTTTCCAGGGTTGGCACCTTGCGCGGCGCCATGAAGTACAGCCAGGTCAGGGCAATGAAGTACATCGCCGGAATCAAGGTGAACAGCACCGTGTAATTGTTATTGGTGATCGTGAGAATGTGGCCCACCAGTTGGGTCATGAACATCCCGCCGATGGCCGCGCACATGCCGCCGAAGCCGAACACCGTGCTCATCATGTGCTTGGGCGTGTAGTCCATCACCAGGCTCCAGATGTTGGCGGTCCAGGCCTGGTGCGCGCCGATGGCCAGGGAAATGGCGAACACCGCCATCCACAGGCTGCTGGAACCCGCGGCCATGATCACGCCGATGATGCAGCAGGCGAACAGCAGCATGGACACCAGGCGCGCCTTGATCGGGTCGAGGCCGCGGCCGATCAGGAACGACGACAGGATCCCGCCGCCGACGCTGCCGAAGTCGGCGGTGAGGTAGATGATGATCAGCGGGATGCCCATCTGGGTCACGTTGATGCCCAGGTTGTATTGCTGGTTCAGGAACGGCGGCAACCAGTAGAGGTAGAACCAGAACACCGGCGCGGTGATCGAGTAGGCCAGGGCGAACGCCCACGTGCCGCGCATGCGCAGGATGCGCGAGAACGGTACGCGGACCGGGGCCGGTTCGTCCTGGGCCTGGATGTAGTCCAGCTCCGACTGTTTGACGGTGGGATGGTCTTCTGGGTTGAAGTACTTCAGGCCCCAGAACAGCAGCCAGATCCCGCCCAGCGCGGCCATGCACAGGAACGCCGCCTGCCAGCCCCATACGTGCAGGACCAGTGGCAGGAGCATCGGCGTGAACATCGCACCGACGTTGGTTCCGGCGTTGAAAATACCGGTGGCGACCGCCCGTTCGCCCGCCGGAAACCACAGCCGGGTGGTCTTCACGCAGGCCGGGTAGTTGGCGGCTTCGGTAAGGCCGAGAATGAAACGGCAAATCATGAAGCCCGCTGCCGACGTGGCCAGGCCGTGGGCGCCGGTTGCCAGGCTCCAGAGCAGCACGGCGCAGAAGAACACGCGCTTGACGCCGATCCGGTCGATCAGTCGCCCCTGCAACACGAAGCCGATGGCATACCCGACCTGGAACCAGAAGTTGATGTTGGCGTAATCCATCGCCGTCCAGCTCATTTCCTTGGCCAGGATCGGCTGCATGACGCCCAGGGCGGCGCGGTCGATGTAGTTCAGGGTGGTGGCGAAAAACACCAGGGCGAGCATGCCCCAACGGGTCTTGCCCACGGCCATGGCGCCGCGGATCTTGTCACCGACGCTGCCGGTGGAGGCACCCAGGCCAGGGGCCAGGCGGGAACTTTGGGAGGGAATCATAGCGTGTACCCGTTTTTGAAATTCTTATGGTTGGTCTGGGTCTGTCCATCGAGATTGGCGATCAGAGCCGGTGTCAATGTGGAAGCGATGGTGCGCAGTGAGCAAAAAATCGTCAATTCAGCCATGGGCATTGTGTTCGATAATCGCCCAAAAAACTAACCGGATGGTACATATTGAATTGCTGAAAGAAACCGGCAGCTCAATAATCGGCTGACTCTTAAAAAGCGGCGCACCTTTGTAGCCGATGCCTGTCCCGGGAGCCGAAGTCATGCAGCGTTCCATTGCCACCGTGTCCTTGAGCGGTACTTTGCCGGAGAAACTCGACGCCATTGCCGCCGCCGGCTTTGATGGGGTGGAAATTTTCGAGAACGACCTTCTTTATTACGATGGCAGCCCTCGGGAAATCAGGCAGATGTGCGCCGACCTGGGCATCGCCATCACCTTGTTCCAACCGTTTCGTGATTTCGAAGGCTGCCGCCGCGATCGTCTGCCGCGCAACCTGGAGCGGGCCGAGCGCAAGTTCGACTTGATGCAGGAGCTGGGCACCGATCTGGTGTTGGTGTGCAGCAATGCCTCGGCCGACAGCGTCGGCGATGAGCAGATCCTCATCGATGACTTGCGCCTGCTGGCCGAACGGGCCGGTGCCCGCGGCTTGCGCATCGGTTACGAGGCGCTGGCCTGGGGCCGCCATGTGAATACTTATCAACAGGTCTGGAACATCGTGCGCCAGGCTGATCACCCCAACCTCGGCGTGCTGCTCGACAGCTTCCATACCTTGTCCCTCAAGGGCGACCCGAGCGCCATCGCCGAAATTCCGGGCGAGAAGATTTTCTTTGTGCAAATGGCCGACGCACCGATCCTGGCCATGGACGTCCTGGAGTGGAGCCGGCATTTTCGTTGTTTCCCGGGCCAGGGCGAATTCGACTTGCCGGGTTTCCTGGCGCCGATCATCAAGAGTGGTTATACGGGGCCGCTGTCGCTGGAGATCTTCAACGACGGTTTTCGTGCCGCGCCGCCACGGGCCAATGCCGCCGACGGCCTGCGTTCGCTGCTGTACCTGGAAGAAAAGACCCGCCAGCGCCTGGCCGAAGAAGCGAGCGCCGCTGGCAATGCCGACATCCTGTTCGCCACACCACCGGCCAGCGAATACGACGGCATCGAATTCCTCGAGTTTGCCGTGGACGATAACCTCGGCGCCAAGCTCTCCCACTGGTTGGAACGGTTGGGGTTCGTCAAGGCCGGCCAGCATCGCTCGAAGAATGTCAGCCTGCTGCGCCAGGGCGATATCAACCTGATCCTCAACAGTGAAGCGTATTCCTTCGCCCACAGCTTTTTCGAAGCCCACGGGCCATCGTTGTGCGCCACCGCCGTGCGGGTGAAAAACAGCGCCAGTGCCCTGGAGCGGGCGGTTGCCTACAAGGGTCAGCCCTATCGCGGATTGGTGGGGCCCAATGAGCTGGAGCTGGCGGCGGTGCGTGCACCGGACGGCAGCCTGATCTACCTGGTGGACCAGGACGCCGACGTCTATGGCACCGATTTCAACCTGCAACCGGGGGCGGTCATCGGGGCCGGGCTCAAGCGCATCGACCACATGGCGATGGCGCTGCCGGCCGACAGCCTCGACAGTTGGGTGCTGTTCTACAAGAGCCTGCTGGATTTCGAGGCCGACGACGAAGTGGTCTTGCCCGACCCCTATGGCCTGGTAAAAAGCCGGGCGCTGCGCAGCCGCTGCAGTTCGATTCGCTTGCCGCTGAACATTTCCGAGAACCGCAACACCGCGATCTCACATGCGCTGTCGAGTTATCGCGGCTCCGGCGTGCATCACATCGCCTTCGACTGCGACGACATTTTCGCCCAGGTCAGTCGGGCCAAGGAGGCGGGCGTACCGTTGCTCGACATTCCGCTCAATTACTACGACGACCTGGCGGCGCGTTTCGATTTCGATGACGAGTTCCTCAGCGAACTGGCTTACTTCAACGTGTTGTACGACCGTGACGCCCAGGGTGGCGAGCTGTTCCACGTCTACACCGAGCCGTTCGAGGGGCGGTTTTTCTTTGAGATCATCCAGCGCAAGAACGGTTACGCCGGTTATGGCGCCGCCAACGTCGCGGTGCGCCTGGCGGCCATGGCCAAGTCCCGCAGCGGTGGCTTGCGGCACGCCAAGTTGTAGGGAAATCGTAAACGTGGCGGTAATGGGCGGTGTCGTGGCTTCCTTCAGTGCACGGTGCGGCCCATAATCGCCAGCCTGTGCAGTGATGGCCGTGAGCCCGCAATGACTATGAATCCAGAGCTTTCCGCAGCGCTCGACGAACCTGTCGCCCCGCCGCGCAAGAGTCGCAAGAACAACCCGGAGAAGACCCGGGAAAACATTCTTCAGGAAGCCATCGTCGAATTCGTCCAGCAAGGCCTGGCGGGTGCCCGGGTCGACGCCATCGCCGAGCGCATCCACACCTCCAAGCGCATGATCTACTACTACTTCGGCAGCAAGGAGCAGTTGTACGTCGAGGTGCTGGAAAAACTCTACGGCGATATCCGCACCACCGAGAGCCGTCTGCACCTGGCGGAACTGGCCCCGGTGGACGCAATCCGGCGCCTGGTGGAATTCACCTTCGACCACCACGACCGCAATGTGGATTTCGTGCGCATCGTCTGCATCGAGAACATTCACAACGCCGAGTACGTGAAGCAGTCAGGCGCGATCAAGGCGATGACCAATACCATCCTCGATTCCCTGGGGGTGATCCTGCGGCGCGGCGCCGAAGAGGGCGTGTTCCGTGCCGGCCTCGAACCGCTGGATGTGCATCTGCTGATCAGCTCGTTCTGTTTCTACCGGGTGTCCAATCGCCAGACATTCGGTGAGATCTTTCAGATCGATTTGTCGGATGAAGCGGTGAAGCAGCGGCATCGGCAGATGGTGTGTGAATCGGTGTTGCGGTACTTGCAGGCCTGACACCGAACCTAGTGTGGGAGCGGGCTTGCTCGCGAATGCGGTGTGTCAGTAGGCAAATGTGTGACTGACACACCGCATTCGCGAGCAAGCCCGCTCCCACAGGGGATGCTTCAGGTCTTAGTGGTTCATGCTCTGGAAATGCGCCAGCATCCGTTGCGCGTCCGGCGCCACGCCACTGAACAGTTCGAACGCCTTCACCGCCTGGAACACCGCCATGTTGCCGCCATCCAGCGTGCGGCAGCCGATGGCGCGGGCGTTGCGCAGCAGCTCGGTTTCCAATGGGAAGTAAACGATTTCCGCGACCCACAAAGCGCTCCGCAACAGCTCGACCGGCACCGGCATGCCCGGCAGTTTCGCCATGCCCATGGGCGTGGTGTTCACCAGACCGTCGGCCTCGGCCATGGCCGTTGGCAGGTCATGCCCGGCGCGAGCGCGGCCGGTGCCGAAGTGTTGATTCAAGTTATCGGCCAGTGCCTCGGCGCGGCTGACTTCGACGTCAAAGATGCTCAAGGTTTCCACGTTCTCTAGCAACAGCGCATGGGCCACCGCCGCGCCGGCGCCACCGGCGCCCATCTGGACCACGCGTTTGCGCGCCACTTCCCCCAGGCCACGGCGAAAACCTTCGGCGAACCCCAGGCAGTCGGTGTTATGGCCGATGCGCTTGCCGTCCTTGAGCACCACCGTATTGACCGCGCCGATGCCACGGGCCTCGGGCGACAGCTCGTCCAGCAGCGGGATGATCGCCTGCTTGCAGGGGAAGGTGATGTTCAGGCCGGTGAAGTCCATGCGTTCGGCGGCCACCAGCAAATCGGCCAGGGCACCGCTGTCGAGCTTCAACGCGTCCAGGTCGATCAGTCGATAGAGATAACGCATGCCTTGGGCATCGCCTTCGCGCTCATGCAGCGCTGGCGTGCGGGACGCCTGGATACCCGCGCCGATCAGGCCGGCCAGCACAGTGATATTCGACATGCCCATCAACCCTTCAACCGCTGACTGAAATGTTCAAGGGCCAGGCGATAACCATGGCTGCCAAACCCGCACATCACGCCAATGGCGACGGATGAGACAAAGGAGTGGTGGCGGAAGGTTTCACGGGCATGAACGTTGGACAGGTGGACTTCGATGACCGGCACTTCGCTGGCCACCAGGGCGTCACGGATCGCCACGGAAGTGTGGGTCCAGGCCGCCGGGTTGATGACGATACCGGCGCACCGGCCCCGGGCACCGTGAATCCAGTCCAGCAATTCGCTTTCCTGGTTGGTCTGGCGGAACTCTACCGCCAAGCCGAATTCGTCGGCGGCGCGCCCGCACAGTGCAGAGATATCGGCCAGGGTTTCATGGCCGTAGGTGGCCGGCTCGCGGGTGCCGAGCAGGTTCAGGTTCGGGCCGTTGAGCACCAGAACGATCGGAGGCATCGCAGTTTCTCCACATTTTTATTGTTGGTGTCGGCGGGGTTTCAGCCGGTGGAGATAAATTGTACTAGATGGTTAATTTGGTCAAATAAAGCAGCGGTCGTTGGGCAATAAGTGTTCGATGATCGAACATTGCCGGCCGAAAGGGGAGGGAGAGCAATTGTGGCGAGGGAGCTTGCTCCCGCTGGGCCGGTCCGACGCTTCGGGCGTAGCAGCCCCAAGCTTTTTGCGGTTGCTGCGCAACCGAGCGGGAGCAAGCTCCCTCGCCACAATAGGTATGTGTTGGCTTAACGCCGAGTCAACAACACCCCGGATTCCATGTGATGGGTCCAAGGAAATTGATCGAACAACGCACAACGCGTGATGCGGTGGGTGTCGTTCAGCTGTGCGATGTTCGCGGCGAGGGTCTCCGGGTTGCAGGAGATATAGAGGATGTTGTCGAACCGCCGAGTCAACTCGCAGGTGTCCGGGTCCATGCCGGCGCGAGGCGGGTCGACGAAGACACTGCCGAACTCGTAGCTTTTCAGGTCGATGCCCTGCAGACGACGGAACGGCCGGACTTCGTTCAAGGCTTCGGTCAGTTCTTCGGCGGACAGGCGCACCAGGGTGACGTTATCCACGGCGTTTTCGCTGAGGTTGCTCAGCGCGGCGTTCACCGACGTCTTGCTGATTTCGGTGGCCAGGACTTTGCGCACGCGGGTGGCCAGGGGCAGGGTGAAGTTGCCGTTGCCGCAGTACAACTCCAGCAGATCGTCGCTGCGATCGCCCAGCGCTTCATAGGCCCAGTTGAGCATCTTCTGATTCACCGTGCCGTTGGGCTGGGTGAAGGCGCCCTCGGGTTGGCGATAGCTGAAGGTGCGGCCGCCCACTTCAAGTTTCTCCACCACGTAATCGTGGCCGATCACTTCCCGCTTGCCCTTGGAGCGGCCAATGATGCTGACGCCCAGGTCGGCCGCCAATTTTGACGCGGCCGCGTGCCAGTGCTCGTCCAGCGGGCGGTGATAACACAGGGTGATCATCGCATCGCCCGCGAGGGTGGTCAGGAATTCCACTTGGAACAGCTTGTGGCTCAGGGGCGCACTGGCTTGCCAGGCGGCCTTGAGCTGCGGCATCAATTGGTTGATGCGCAGGCTGGCAATGGGAAACTCCTCGATGAGGATCGGTGTGCGCTTGTCGTCCTGGGAGAACATTGCGTAATGCCGTTCGCCGGCCTCGCGCCAGAGGCGGAACTCGGCCCGCAGGCGAAAGTTTTTCAGGGGCGAATCGAACACCGCAGGTTCCGGTGCATCGAACGGCGCCAACAGGTCACGCAAGCGGGTGACCTTGTCCTGTAACTGGGCGGCGTAGGCCTGGGAATCAAAAGTCATGCGTTGAACCAACCCAACTTGATCACGAACAGGATCGACAGAATAACCAGCGCCGGGTTCAGCTCACGGCCACGGCCAGACACCAGTTTGATGGCGGTCCAGGCGATGAAACCGAAAGCGATGCCGTTGGCGATGGAATACGTGAATGGCATTGCCAGGGCGGTCACCACCACGGGTGCGGCGACGGTGATGTCATCCCAGTCGATTTCCGCCAGGCCCGAGGTCATCAGCACGGCGACGAACAGCAGGGCAGGCGCGGTGGCGAAGGCCGGGACGCTGGCGGCCAGTGGCGAGAAGAACAGCGCCAGCAGGAACAGGATCGCCACCACGATGGCGGTCAAACCGGTGCGGCCGCCGGCACTGACGCCCGCCGCCGATTCGATGTAGCTGGTGGTGGTGGAGGTGCCCAGCAGCGAACCGGCCATGGCGGCGGTGCTGTCGGCGATCAGCGCACGGCCCATCTTCGGCATGTGGCCGTCCTTGCCCATGAGTCCGGCGCGCTTGGCGACGCCGATCAGGGTGCCGGAGTTGTCGAACAGGTCGACGAACAGAAAGGCGAAGATCACGCTCACCAGGCCGATGTCCAGGGCGCCCTTGATGTCCAGTTGCAGGAAGGTCGGGGCCAGGGACGGTGGCGCGGAAATGATGCCGCTAAATGGCGTGAAGCCCATCAGGATCGAAACGATGGTGACCGCCAGGATGCCGATCAGCACCGCGCCGCGTACCTTCAAGGCTTCGAGGGCGACGATCAGGACAAAACCGAGGGTCGCGAGGATCGGCGCCGGTTGCTTCAAGTCGCCGAGGCCCACCATGGTCGCCGGGTTTTTCACCACGATGCCGGCATTGTTCAGGGCGATCAGCGCCAGGAACAGGCCGATACCGGCGGCAATGGCCGAACGCAGCGGCAGCGGGATGCTGTTGATGATCCACTCGCGGATGCGGAAGATCGACAACAGGAAAAACAGCACGGCGGAGACGAACACCGCGCCCAGGGCCACTTGCCAGGTGTGGCCCATGTGCAGGACCACGGTGTAGGTGAAGAAGGCGTTCAGGCCCATGCCCGGCGCGAGGGCGATCGGGTAGTTGGCGATCAGGCCCATGACCGTGGAGCCAATGGCCGCCGCCAGGCAGGTGGCGACGAACACCGCGCCCTTGTCCATGCCGGTTTCGCCGAGGATGCTCGGGTTGACGAACAGAATGTAGGCCATGGCCAGGAACGTCGTGACGCCCGCCAGGATCTCGGTCCGCACGTTGGTGTTGTGTGCCTTGAGTTGAAACAGCCTTTCCAGCATGTCTGCTCCCCGTGGCGCGCCCGGCGCCGTGAATGTATCGACCTCAACAGCAAAGCACAGGTCGCCAGCGGCGCCCGGGAATTTTCTGCGGGTCGGAAAAAGCCGCGCATCATACCAGCAGCGTAGCGTTGTGGCTGCGATCGTCGTCGATGTTTTGCCAACGCGCCAAGTGGGCCATACTGCCCGCGGTTCCGGGAGGGTCTCTATGTTCCACATGAATAAAAAGCGGCTGGTGGCTCTGGGCTGCGCGCTGGGCCTGTGGTTGCCCGGCCAGGCCGTCAATGCCGCGTCGGCCCCGCCCTTGAGTGAGGTCAAGGTGCTCAAGGTCGAGTCGCCGGCCTGTGGTTTCGAGGACATCGTCCCTGGGCAGGCGCAGACGCGTTGCGATCACAGCGGGCCGAACATAAAGGTCTACGTGCTGGAGGTTGGTTATGGCCATCAGCCCCATGTCACCCTGGACGGCTTTGAAGTCGACGGCACCCGCTCGCCGGTATGTGCCTACAGCAACGGCAATCTCAATGACTGCTCGGTGCGGACCAAAGTCGTCGGCTATGTGTACATCTTCGACCTGAAGGGCAAGCAAGAGGGCACCTTCAGCTTCAGCAACCAGTCGATCAACGCCCCGGGCAATCGGATGTCGACCCAGTTGTACATCAAATAGCCCGGCTCCCGCGTGGGAACTGCATAAACGCTGTGTAGGAGCTGCCGAGCGCAGCGAGGCTGCGATCTTTCCCCAGACGCTTGAGTCTCAAGCGCCTGTAAAAAGATCGCAGCCTTCGGCAGCTCCTACACTACAGGCATCACCCAGTGGAGAGAGCGCCCATGATTCCTGGAACCAAGATCCCCCGAGCCCTGATCGCCGTCGCCGAGGGCGTCGACGACTTGCAGACGGTCACCTTGATCGATGTGCTGCGGCGCGCGCAGATCGAAACCGTGGTGGCGAGCATCGAAGGACGGCGCATGCTCACCTGCGCCCGCGGCACGCGCCTGACGGCTGATGGCATGCTGGTGGACATGCTCGTGCAGGATTTCGACCTCGTCGTCCTGCCGGGCGGCATTATCGGCGCTCAGCACTTGGCGGCCCATCAGCCGCTGCAACAACTGATCAAGGACCAGGCCGCCGCCGGGCGTTTCTTTGCCGCCATCGCCGAAGCCCCGGCCCTGGCGCTACAGGCCTTCGGCGTCCTGCGCCAGCGCCGCATGACCTGCCTGCCAGCGGTAAGCCAGCAACTGTCCGGTTGCAGCTTCGTGGATCAGCCCGTGGTGGTGGACGGCAACTGCATCACCGCCCAAGGCTCGGCCGCCGCCCTGGCGTTTGCCTTGATGCTGGTGGAGCAACTCAGCGGCAAGGGCGTGAGGAGCGTGGTGGCGGCGGAGTTGCTGGCCTGACGGAGGTCAAGCGTGTTGGGGGAAAGGTTCGATCGCGGGTTGCTCACGGCGCTCGGCTTGCCACAAGTCATAGTCGGCCTGGACGCCCAACCACACCCTGGCCTTGCCGATCCCGGCACGTTCCAGGCGCACCGCCAGATCGGGGCTGATGGGCGCATGGCCATGCAATACCCGGGAGAGATGAGGCCGGGCGAAGCCCAGGTGTCGCGCCAGTTCGGTGACCGTGATGCCCAGCTCGGGCAACACGTCCAACCGCAAGGTTTCGCCAGGGTGTGGCGGATTGTGCATGGGCATGTTCCAGCCTCCTGATCAGTGGTAGTCCAGATAATCGACCAGTTCGATATCGGACCCGATGAAACGAAAAATAACCCGCCAGTTTCCCGAACCCCCCAGCGACCAGTACCCATCCAGCTCACCCTTGAGCGGATGCAATCGCCATCCCGGGATATCCAAGTCGTTGGCGGCCTGCGCCCTGTCCATGAACTGGAGCATGCGGGCCAGGCGTTTTCCGTGGTCCGCTCGGAATACCACGGGTCGACCCCGTCTCATAAAAGAGCCTGAGGCCTTTGTGCTGGAAGGATTTAATCATGGAACAGAGTGTAAGGCGATACATTACACTCGGTGCGGTACATATATACCGCACAGGCCCGCTAATTCATGTTGCTTGCGTTGCCCGCAGCATCGCAATTGCCTTGAACGCTTCGCCCCACCCTGAAGTCGTACCCCTTATGACGGCGGTTTCCCAAAACGCCGCGAGTACGACCAACCGTGAGGTGTTCCATGAGCGCGACCCTGTCCGAAGCGACGTCGGCGTCCTTCGTCCGTCATCCGATTCGCCTGACCCTCAATGGCCAGGTGCGAGAGTTGCAAGTGCTGGCCTGGACCACCTTGCTGGACCTGCTGCGTGAGCAACTGGACCTGGTGGGCAGCAAGAAAGGCTGCGACCACGGCCAGTGTGGGGCCTGCACCGTGCTGCGCGACGGCAAGCGGATCAATGCCTGCCTGACGCTGGCGGTGATGTGCGACGGTGCCGAGCTGACCACCATCGAAGGCCTGGCCAGTGATGAGGCTTTGCATCCCATGCAGCAGGCGTTCATCACCCATGACGCGTTCCAGTGCGGCTACTGCACGCCGGGGCAGATCTGTTCGGCGGTGGGGCTGGCCAACGAGGGCAGGGCGCAGACCCGCGCACAGATCAGTGAACTAATGAGCGGCAACCTGTGCCGGTGCGGGGCCTACAACAACATTCGCGATGCCATTGAAGACGCCTTGCCTCGTTGCCGTCAGGAACAAGGGGGTGACCGATGAACCCTTTCCAATACAGCAAGCCGGACACGGTGCAGGCGGCCGTCGATCTGTCGAGCCCGGTGTCCCGCTTCATCGCCGGCGGCACCAACCTGCTGGACCTGATGAAAGAGAACCTCACCCGCCCTGAACACTTGATCGACATCACCGGTTTGCCCCTGGCAGACCTCAGTCAAACCCCGTCTGGCGGAGTGATGATCGGCGCCTTGGTGAGCAACGCCGACCTGGCCTGGCATCCGTGGATCGAGCGCCGTTATCCGCTGCTGGCCCAGGCCATCCTGGCGGGCGCCTCGCCGCAGTTGCGCAACATGGCCAGCACCGGCGGCAATCTGCTGCAACGTACCCGCTGCTATTACTTCTATGACGCGAGCGTGCCGTGCAACAAGCGCCGGCCCGGCAGCGGGTGCCCGGCCCGGAACGGTTTGAACCGCATCCACGCGATTTTCGGTGCCAGCGATCAATGTGTCGCCACCCATCCCTCCGACATGTGCGTGGCCTTGGCCGCCCTGGAAGCGGTGGTCCATGTCCTGGGACGGGGCGGGGCGCGGACCATCGAGTTCGCCGACTTCCATCGTCTGCCCGGCGATGCCCCGGAACGTGATAACCAATTGGCTGACGATGAATTGGTCACCGCCATCGAATTGCCTGCCGCCGGTTTTGCCGACCATAGCCACTACCTGAAGATCCGTGACCGTGCCTCCTACGCCTTTGCCCTGGTTTCGGTGGCGGCGGCGCTGGAACTGGACGGGCCGGTGATTCGCCAGGCACGCCTGGCCCTGGGGGGCGTGGCGCACAAACCCTGGCGCGACCGGGCGGTGGAGAGCTGGCTGACCGGGCAGACTGTCAGCCGCGAAACGTTCACCGCCGCCGCCGATGCGCTGCTGCAACACGCCGAGCCGCTGGAGCACAACGGCTTCAAGGTCAGATTGGCGCGGCGGGCGATTGTCCGCGCCTTGAGCAATGCCGCGTTGGGTAGCGCACCGCAGGGAGGACACGCCTGATGAACGCTTCGAGCAAATCCATAGGGCAGCCACTCGACCGGGTCGATGGCTTGCTCAAGGTGACGGGCCAGGCACGTTACGCCGGTGAATATCCCGAGGACGGCCTGCTGCATGGCAGCGTCGTGTCCGGTACGGTCGCCCGTGGCCGTGTGCTGCGCATCGATGCGTCCCGAGCCTTGGCACTGCCCGGCGTAGTCGCGGTCATCGACCACACCAACCGGCCGAGAATCGCCAGCTACGACGAGCCCTACCAGGATGCCGATGCGGCGGACGGCTCGCCGTTCCGGCCGTTGTACAACGACCAAGTGCTCTACAGCGGTCAGCCGTTGGCCTTGGTGGTGGCGGAGAACCTTGAGCTGGCGCGGTATGCCGGCTCACTGGTTGAAATCGAATACGCGGCCGAGGATCACCAGACCGATCTGAAAATCCTGCAAAACGAGGCCCATCCGGCACCCGCTGAATTGCCCAAGCCTCGTGGGAATTTTCAGGGCGAGTACGCCAGTTCCGCGCTCAGCGTGGATGTGTCCTACAGCACGCCGGTGGAACACCACAACCCGATGGAGCCACACGCCTCCACCGTGCTGTATCAGCCTGACGGCAGCCTGCACATCCACGACAAGACCCAAGGCACGCAAAATTGCCAAGCCTATGTGCAAAAGGTCTTCGGCCTTGAGAAAGAGCAGGTGCGCGTGTTTGCCGCGTTTGTCGGCGGCGCCTTCGGTTCCGGACTGCGCCCGCAATATCAATTGCCGTTGGCGGTGATGGCGGCACTGGCCCTCAAGCGTTCGGTGCGGGTCAGCCTGACGCGCCAGCAGATGTTCACCTTTGGCTATCGGCCACGCACGTTCCAGCGCGTGCAGCTGGGGGCGGCGGCCAACGGCCGCTTGCTGGCCGTGGCGCACACCGCCGTCGGCCAGACCTCGCGTTTCGAAGACTTCACCGAGCACGTGGTGGAGTGGAGCGGCATGCTCTATCACTGCGACAACGTGACATTGACCTATAAGTTGGTGCCGCTGGACGTCTACACGCCCCTGGACATGCGTGCGCCCGGCGCGGCCCTCGGGCTGATCGGCCTGGAATGCGCCATGGATGAACTGGCCTGTGCCCTGGCGATCGATCCGGTGCAACTGCGGTTGATCAACTACGCCGAACGCAACGAGAACGAAGGCAAGCCCTATTCCAGCAAGGAACTGCGTGAATGTTATGCCCAAGGCGCCCGTCGTTTCGGCTGGGACAAACGCAACCCGGAACCGCGCAGCATGCGAGAAGGCCGGCAACTGGTCGGCTGGGGCATGGCCGGTGGTGTGTGGGAGGCCATGCAGCAGAAGGCCAGTGCCCGGGCCTCGCTGGATACGAATGGCATGCTGACCGTCAGCAGCGCCACCACCGACATCGGCACCGGCACCTACACGGTCATGACCCAGATCGCCGCCGAGGCGTCAGGGGTTTCCCTTGAGAACGTCAGGTTTATCCTGGGTGATTCGTCGCTGCCCACCGCGCCGTTGCAGGGCGGTTCGTTCACCGTCTCGTCGGTGGGCACCGCCGTGCAGCAGGCCTGTGAAGCGCTGAAGGAAAAACTCCTGGCCGTGGCCCGCCAGGCGTGTCCGGCCTTCAGCGGCGCGACCCTTGAGCAGGTGACGTTTGCCGATGGCCATTTGCGGCTGGGCGAAGCGAGTGTGACATTGGCAGAGCTGGCGCAGAAAAGCGGCGAGACACCGCTGCAGGCCCAGGTCACCGCCGAGCCGGACAAAAAACGCCAGGCCTACGCCACGGCCACTCACTCGGCGGTGTTTGTCGAAGTGTGGGTGGACGAGGATTTGGGGACGGTGAAGGTCAATCGAGTGGTCAGTGCCATCGCCGCCGGCCGGGTCGTCAACCCGAAAACCGCCCGCAGCCAGATTCTCGGGGGCGTGGTGTGGGGCGTCGGCATGGCCCTGCACGAAGAGACCCTGACCGACCACGCCCTCGGTCGCCACATGAACCACAACCTGGCCGAGTATCACGTGCCGGTCAGTGCCGACATCGGTGACATCGAGGTGATTTTCGTCGAGGAACAGGACGATATCGTCAATGCGCTCGGGTCCAAGGGCGTCGGTGAGATCGGCATCGTCGGGGTGGCCGCGGCGGTGGCCAATGCGATCTACCATGCCACTGGCAAGCGGGTGCGGGACTTCCCCATCACCCTCGACAAATTGCTCTAGGCCTTCGCTTCGTCCACCGGTTCGTGCATCCGGTCGCGGTTGGCCAGGGTCGGGAACAGCTTGATCCAGGTCCCGGTCACCAGCAGTGTGCCTACACCGCCCATGACCACCGCCGGCACCGTGCCGAACCAGTGGGCGGTGAGGCCGGATTCGAACTCGCCCAACTGGTTCGAAGCGCCGATGAACAGCCCGTTCACCGCGCTGACCCGGCCGCGCATTTCATCCGGCGTTTCCAATTGCACGAACGAGGCGCGGATCACCATGCTGATCATGTCTGCCGCGCCCAGCACCACCAGCACTGCCAAGGAAAACCAGAACGAGGTGGAAAGGCCGAAGGCAATGGTGGCGACGCCGAACACGCCCACTGCGGTGAACATCACCCGGCCAACCTTGCGCTCCACGGCAAACCGCGCCAGCCACAGCGACATCAGCAAGGCCCCGACCGCCGGCGCCGAACGCAGCAGGCCCAGGCCCCAGGGGCCGGTGAGCAGGATGTCCTTGGCGAACACCGGCAGCAGCGCCGTCGCGCCGCCGAGCAGCACGGCGAACAGGTCCAGGGAGATCGCCCCGAGGATGTCCGGGCGGCTGCGAATGAAGCGAACCCCGGCCAGCAACGAATCCAGGGTCGCCTTGCCTTTATTCAGCGGCGTCTGCCGGGCGGGCAGGTTGAGCATCAGGCAGCAGGCAATGAGGTAAAGCACCACGGTGGGCCCATAGACCCAGACGCTACCGAAGGCGTAGAGCAAGCCGCCCAGCGCCGGGGCGACGATGGTGGCCGACTGCTGGGCCGATTGGGCGGCGGCCACGGCGCGGGGAAACAGGCCGGCCGGAACGATGCTGGGCAGCAACGCCTGGGTGGTCGGCATTTCGAAGGAGCGGGCGGCGCCCAGCAGGAAGGCAAGGATGAAGATCATTTCCCGGGTGACATGGTCGGTGGCGCTGCCGATCGCCAGCGCCAGGGCAATCATCGCCTGCAATGACTGGCAAATCGCTGCGACCTTGCGCCGATCGTAGCGGTCCGCCACATGCCCGGTGTGGAGCATGAACAGCACGCGCGGGGCAAATTCCACCAGGCCCACCAGGCCCAAGTCGAGAACGTTGCCGGTCAGTTGATAGAGGTTCCAGCCGATAGCCACGGTGAGCATCTGGAAGCCGCTGGCGGTGAAGATCCGGGCCAGCCAGAAGGCGATGAAGGGACGGTGGTGACGGAGCAGCAGCGGTGCTTGGCTGGGCATCTATGACGGGTCCGGTGATGAAGGCTTTGAGATTATCACCGAGCTGTAACTGGAAGTTGCGATGGCTGGAAAAATAGTTAGCCAGACATCTACTTTCACTGGCGGAAGCGGTTGTTCCCGGGAACATGCGGGCCTCTGTGGCGAGGGAGCTTGCTCCCGCTGGGCTGCGCAGCGGCCCCTCGATTTTGCGGTCGCTGCGCAACCGAGCGGGAGCAAGCTCCCTCGCCACGGGGGCCGTGTGGGTTTGGAAAATCACAGCTTGAAGCAGGATTACGACACTGAGACAACCTGTCACGCGACAAAAGACCACGCCGTCCATCGGCAATAATGCGACTACTCTTTGATCATTGCTTGATCCAGATCAATACCTTTCGGGGTGTTGGGCTGGCGGCCATCCGGCCTGCGTCCTGCGTTGTGACGGTTAAAAAAAGAACGATTTGAAAAGCACTGCACTCCATATCCCTGGGGGTTGGTGCAAGCCCCACCCGCAGCCGGTTTTACCTGACAGAGGAAGACTTATGTTCGGTTTGGAGGCGCTCGATCTCGCCCGAATCCAATTCGCGTTCACAATCTCGTTCCACATCCTGTTCCCGGCCATCACCATCGGCCTGGCGAGTTACCTGGCGGTGCTCGAGGGCTTGTGGCTCAAGACCCGCGATGACACCTACCGTGACCTGTACCACTTCTGGTCGAAGATCTTTGCCGTCAACTTCGGCATGGGGGTGGTGTCCGGGTTGGTCATGGCCTATCAGTTCGGGACCAACTGGAGCCGCTTTTCAGACTTCGCCGGTGCGGTGACCGGGCCCCTGCTGACCTACGAGGTGCTCACGGCGTTCTTCCTCGAGGCGGGTTTCCTGGGCGTGATGCTGTTTGGCTGGAACCGCGTCGGCCGTGGCCTGCATTTCTTTTCCACGGTCATGGTGGCGATCGGCACCCTGATCTCGACCTTCTGGATCCTGTCGTCCAACAGCTGGATGCAGACCCCCCAGGGCTACGAAATCATCGACGGCCGGGTGATCCCGGTGGACTGGCTGGCGGTGGTGTTCAACCCCTCGTTTCCTTATCGCTTGTTGCACATGTCCACCGCGGCGTTTGTTGCCACGGCGTTCTTCGTCGGCTCGTCGGCGGCCTGGCATTTGCTGCGCGGCCGCGACAACCCGGCCATCCGCCGGATGCTGTCGATGGCGATGTGGATGGCGTTGCTGGTGGCGCCGATACAAGCGGTCATCGGCGACTTCCATGGCCTGAACACCCTCAAGCATCAACCGGCGAAGATCGCCGCCATCGAGGGCCATTGGGAAAACGTCGGCAATGAACCGACCCCGCTGATCCTGTTCGGCTGGCCCGACATGCAAGCGGAAAAAACCAAATACGCCGTGGAAATTCCCTACCTGGGCAGCCTGATCCTGACGCACTCGTTGACCGAGCAGGTACCGGCCCTCAAGGAGTTCCCGCCTGAAGATCGACCCAACTCGACCATCGTGTTCTGGTCGTTCCGGGTCATGGTCGGCCTTGGGTTGCTAATGATTTTTACCGGCCTGTGCAGCCTGTGGCTGCGCCGCAACGATCGGATCTATCAGTCCCGGCCGTTCCTCCACCTGGTGTTGTGGATGGGGCCGTCCGGGCTGGTTGCGATCCTGGCCGGCTGGTTTACCACGGAGATCGGCCGCCAACCTTGGGTGGTCTACGGCTTGATGCGCACGGCCGATGCGTCGTCCGGCCACAGCTTCGCCCAGATGAGCATCACCCTGGTGCTGTTCGTCGTGGTGTATTTCGCGCTGTTCGGTGCGGGCCTGAGCTACATGATGCGCCTGGTGCGCAAAGGGCCGGTGGCCCACGAAGACGAACCGAGCGATGGCGGCCCGGGCCAGAAACGCACCCCGGCCCGGCCATTGTCGGCCGCCAACGAAGGCGACGACGACGTGGACCACAACGACCGCTCGAACAAGGGGAATTGAGTCATGGGTATTGATCTTCCGCTGATCTGGGCCGTGGTCATCATCTTCGGCATCATGATGTACGTGATCATGGACGGCTTCGACCTGGGGATTGGCATCCTCTTCCCCTTCGTTAAGGGCGAGCGCGACCGCGACGTGATGATGAACACCGTGGCGCCGGTCTGGGACGGTAACGAAACCTGGCTGGTGCTGGGCGGTGCCGGATTGTTCGGGGCGTTTCCGCTGGCCTATTCGGTGGTGCTTTCGGCCCTGTACCTGCCGTTGATCCTGATGCTCATCGGCCTGATCTTCCGCGGCGTGGCTTTTGAGTTCCGTTTCAAGGCCAAGGCTGAGAAGCGCCACCTCTGGGACAAAGCGTTCATTGGCGGTTCGCTGACGGCCACCTTCTTCCAGGGTGTGGCGCTGGGGGCGTTCATCGACGGTTTCGAGGTGGTCAATCGCCAGTTTGCCGGCGGCTCCCTGGACTGGTTCACGCCGTTCACGGTGTTCTGTGGCCTGGCGTTGATCGCGGCGTACGCGTTGCTCGGCTGCACGTGGCTGATCATGAAGACCGAGGGCAAGCTGCAAGAGCAGATGCATGACCTGGCCCGGCCGTTGGCGTTCGTGGTGCTGGCCGTGATCGGTATCGTCAGCATTTGGACGCCGCTGGCCCACGCCGACATTGCCGCCCGCTGGTTCACGTTGCCGAACCTGTTCTGGTTCCTGCCGGTGCCGATCCTGGTATTGGTGACCATGTACGGGTTGTTCCGCGCGGTGGCCCGCAATGCCAACTACACGCCTTTCATCCTGACCCTGGTGCTGATTTTCCTCGGCTACAGCGGCTTGGGCATCAGCCTGTGGCCGAACATCGTGCCGCCGTCCATCTCGATCTGGGACGCCTCGTCACCGCCCCAGAGCCAAGGCTTCATGCTGGTGGGCACGCTGTTCATCATTCCGTTGATCCTGGTGTACACCTTCTGGAGCTACTACGTGTTCCGCGGCAAGGTGACCCATGACGACGGCTACCATTGAGGGCGTGAACATGGCCAAACCTGATTTGAAAGACATCGAGGCCGCCGAACGCAAGCCACTCTGGCAGCGGCTCGGCTGGCTGGCGCTGATCTGGGCTGGCAGCGTGCTGGCGTTGTTCATCGTCGCCAGTCTGATGCGGATGTTCATGAATGCCGCGGGGCTGACCACCCACTGATTCCCCTGTGGGGGCAAGCTTTGCTCCCACAGGGCAATCGTTATTTGCGGGCTTTGAGGATCACGAATTTCGGCGTGGCGGCCACTTGCTCGACGCCTCGGAACAACCGCGCCAGTTTGCTGTGGTAGCCCAGGTGCCGGTTGCCGACGATGTACAGCGCGCCGCCTACCACCAACGCTTCGCGAGCCTGCTGGAACATCCGCCAGGCGAGGAAATCGCCCACCACCTGCTGCTGGTGAAAGGGCGGGTTGCACAGCACCACATCCAATGACTGCGCCTCTTGTCCGGCCAGGCCATCACCGGCCCGGACGGTCACTTCGCGTTCGCCCAAGGCCGCGCGCCAGTTCTCGGCAGCCGATTGCACAGCCATGTACGACTCGTCCACCAAGGTGTAGTGGGCCTCGGGGTTTTGCAGGGCACTGGCGATGGCCAGCACGCCATTGCCGCAGCCCAGGTCGGCGACCCGGGCCGTCCCGAGATTTTTTGGCAGATGGGGCAGGAACGCACGGGTGCCGATGTCCAGGCCTTCGCGACAGAACACGTTGGCGTGGTTGAGCAGTTCGATCTTTGGCTCGTCCAGCCGGTAGCGCGTGGGGTAGGGCGATACGGCCGGGGTACTGCCTGGTGGGGAGGCGGCTGGCGTGGCGATCAGCAGCCGCGCCTTTTTCACCGCCAGTGAGGCCTGCACCGGGCCGATGTAACGCTCCAGCAAATCGCCGGCGGCCCGGGGCAGGTGTTTGATCATCGCTCCGGCAATCACTTGGGCGCCCGGCGCCAATTGGCCTTGCAGGCGAATCAGTTGTTCCTCCAGCAGGGCCAGGGTTTTCGGTACTTTGATCAGGACGCGATCGAACGGGCCGCTCAACGGCTCGCTGGCGGGCAACGTGGGCACCGCATCGAAGGGCCGGCCATTGCGCACCAGGTTTTTCTCCAGTGCCTGCAAAGCCAGGAAGGAATCACCGCTGCTGGTCACCAGGACGTTGCCGGCCAGGCTGGCCGCCAGGGCGCCGAAGCCGTCATTGAGCACCAGGACCCGAGTCTGCGCGACCGGTTGTTGTTCGGCCAGGTACGCGAGCAGGTATTCATCGGCCGCATCGAAGGCTTGCAGCGGTTCGTTCTGCTGTTCGGGTTGGCGGATCAGGTCAAGTTGAGCGAAAGGGCTGTCAAGCAGGGGCATGGCTGGGGACTCTGGAGATCAACGAATGTCCCGCTGCCTGGAGGTAGGTGTCTGTGCGGGACCACCTGAATGAAAGGCGTCGCGTGCAAGCAGCGGCATCATTCAAGAGGGACCGCAAATGGTACGTTTTTTTGTTGCACATTACTCGCGGGTTTTTCAGCTCGGCAACGCCGGGCCAAGGGTTAGATCACATGGATCTGGGCGGCTTTGGCCACCGCTGAAATCTTATTGCTGACGTTCAGCTTTCGCATGCAACTGCACACATGAAAATTCACGGTTCGTTCGGAAAGACAAAGGATCCTGCCCACTTCCGACGCCGTCTTGCCTTCGGCTGACCACCTCAACACTTCGATCTCTCTTGGCGACAAGTGACATTTGGGTTGGGCTGCGATGGCGTCCGCCAGTTTTTTGTTGGCCAGAGCATGCAGCTTTTGACTGGCGTAGATGGCGTAGCCGAGATTGTCATAATGCTCCTCGATATCAATAGGACAATGGGTTCGTACAAGGCTGAACAGACTGCACTGGGCCCCTTGTTCGTCATGAACGGCCTGGGTCCAGCCGTACTTGAGTCCCAGCCGATTAAGTTCTCGCCATAACTTGGGGGCCTGAGCGAAAACAGTCTCATTCCACAAGATAGGGAGTGATGATTGATTGCAATGTGCTACTAGTGGATCGTTCGACGCATAACCGTTTTGTTCATAAAGCCTGTCCCATCCATAAGGGTAGTTATTCAGGTTTACCTTGCTGGTGTGTTTGTCGGGGCTTCCGATATAGGCTGCAAATGCACAGTATTCAAATCCTTGATTATTAAAGAAATTCAATACTAGACGATAGGCCGTCTGCAGGTCCTTTTCACAGGATAACTTTTTCAGCAACAAGTCCTTCCACCTGTCCATCGCTTTCTCCTGGGTTTGATTCGTCCGTGCGGATCCAATCCATGATGCGAATTTTTAGTGTAGGACTATTCCCTAACTTTGGAGTGAGATTTTTTAACTAGCTTACAAAATTGTAATGTGATCTTTCTGTAGATTTGTTTCTTTTGCAGTGTCTCTAACTTTGTACAGTTTTGGTAAAAGTTATAAGTTGGTGAGTGCAGCAAAGTGCTATCACTCGCCCGTCGGTGGTGAAAAGGTTCACTTTGCGGGACACTGCACGTCTTGTCTCATAGGAGTGGCCCATGACCGACAGCGCAGAGAAGTTCACCCGCCAGACCCTGCTCGATGTCCAGCCGTTGACGTCTCATTTGTTTACCTTGCGCACGACCCGGGATCGCGGCTTTCGCTTCCGGGCGGGCCAGTTTGCCCGGTTGGGTGTCGCCAAGGCCGACGGCACCACCGTCTGGCGGGCGTACTCCATGGTGTCGTCGCCGTTCGACGAGTTCCTCGAATTCTTTTCCATCGTAGTCCCCGATGGCGAATTCACCAGCGAACTCAGCCGTTTGCAACCGGGCGATGAATTGTTGGTGGATCGCCAGGCTTTTGGCTACCTGACGCTTGACCGTTTCGTCGATGGTCGGGATTTGTGGTTGCTGTCCACGGGGACGGGCGTGGCGCCGTTTCTTTCGATCCTTCAGGATTTCGAGGTCTGGGAAAAATTCGAGCGGATCATCCTGGTCTACAGCGTGCGCGAGGCACGGGAGCTGGCCTATCAGGAGCTCATCAAGGAACTGCCCCAGCGTGACTACTTGGCCGAGTACGCTCACAAGTTTCGTTTCATTGCGACCATCACCCGTGAGCAGCATCCGGGAGCGCTCAACGGGCGGATTACTACGCTGATCGAAAATGGCGAGTTGGAGCGCGCGGCCGGCGTAGCGCTGACGCCGGAGCATTCACGGGTGATGCTATGCGGCAACCCGCAAATGATCGACGACACGCGCAAGCTGCTCAAGACCAGGGGCCTGCAACTGAGCCTGACCCGTCGTCCGGGCCAGGTGGCGGTGGAAAACTACTGGTAGGCTCAGGGCCGCTCGTTCTGAGCCTTGAGCAGATCGCGAATCTCACTCAGCAGCAGCTCTTCCTTGGTCGGGACCGGCGGGGCGCTGGGAGCCACGGCCTCTTCACGCTTAAGGCGGTTGATGGCCTTGACGCCCATGAAGATGGCGAACGCGACGATGATGAAGTCAATGGTGCTCTGGATGAATTTACCGTAGGCCAGTACCACCGCAGGCGCATCACCCTGGGCGGCCTTGAGGGTGATGGCCAGGTCACTGAAGTCCACGCCACCGATCAACAGGCCAATTGGCGGCATGACCACGTCGCCAACGAATGACGAAACGATTTTGCCAAAAGCGGCCCCGATGATGATCCCGACGGCCATGTCGACGACATTGCCTTTGACCGCGAAGGCCTTGAACTCGCTTAGCACGCCCATGAGTTATTCCTTGTGACAGATGAAAGATGAGTGGCAGTGTAAGTCAGCCCAACGGGTCTTGCTCGAAACGCTTGCTTACAAAGCTTCCGTTATCGACCTGAGCGGGGAGAAAAAGTTTACAAAGTGCCATCAATCGCGCGCGATACGCGGTTTCAGGCCCGAGCCCTATAACGTTTTTTCTATCGGCACGGTACGGCATTTCTATTTAGGTTTTCTTTTTTCCGGCACTAGCCTCTGGATGGCGCACATGGATGCGCTCTATAACATCAGAGGAACATGCTATGAACACTTCCCTTGGCCACGGGGCTTATTCCCATCGCCGCGCTTTTTTTGTGCTGACCGCGAGCCTTCTATCCTTGTCTGTCAATGCGGCCACCCTGACCCGGGACAACGGTGCGGCGGTCGGCGATAACCAGAATTCGCAAACGGCGGGTCCCAACGGTCCGACCCTGCTGCAAGACGTGCAGTTGATCCAGAAGCTCCAACGCTTCGACCGTGAACGCATCCCCGAGCGCGTGGTGCATGCCCGCGGTACCGGTGCCCACGGCACCTTCACGGTGTCCGACGACCTCAGCGACTTGACCAAGGCCAAGGTGTTCGCCGCAGGCCAGGTGACCCCGGTGTTCGTGCGGTTTTCGGCCGTGGTGCACGGTAATCATTCACCGGAAACCCTGCGCGACCCCCGTGGCTTCGCCACGAAGTTCTACACCGCCGACGGTAACTGGGACTTGGTGGGCAACAACTTCCCGACCTTTTTCATTCGTGATGCCATCAAGTTTCCAGACATGGTGCATGCCTTCAAACCCGACCCGCGGACCAACCTGGACGATGATTCGCGCCGGTTCGACTTCTTCTCCCATGTTCCAGAATCGACCCGCACCCTGACCGAGTTGTATTCCAACGCCGGCACGCCTGCCAGTTATCGTGAAATGGACGGTAATGGTGTGCATGCCTACAAATTGGTTAACGCCAAGGGTGAAGTTCATTACGTGAAGTTTCATTGGAAAAGTTTGCAGGGTTTGAAAAATCTCGATCCGAAAGAAGTTGTGAAAGTTCAGGGTCAAGATTACAGCCACATGACCAATGACTTGGTCAGTCATATCAATAAGGGCGACTTCCCGAAGTGGGACTTGTACGTTCAAGTGTTGAATCCACAGGACCTTGCCAAGTTTGATTTCGATCCATTGGACGCGACCAAGATCTGGCCGGGTGTGGCTGAGCGTAAGGTCGGGCAAATGGTCTTGAACCGTAATCCGGCGAATGTCTTCCAGGAAACCGAGCAGGTGGCCATGGCGCCGGCCAATCTGGTGCCGGGCATCGAGCCTTCCGAGGACCGTTTGCTCCAGGGACGGGTGTTTTCCTACGCCGATACGCAAATGTACCGGATAGGCGCCAATGCCCTGCAGTTGCCGATCAACGCCCCCAAGGTGGCGGTGAACAACGGCAACCAGGACGGCGCGATGAACCCGGGCAGCACCAGCACCGGCGTGAATTACCAACCGAGCCGCCTGACGCCTCGCGAAGAACCGCAAGCGGCACGCTACAGCCAGGCCGCGCTGAGCGGCAGCACCCAGCAGGCGAAGATCCAGCGCGAGCAGAACTTCAAGCAGGCCGGTGATCTGTATCGTTCGTTCAACAAGAAAGAGCGTGATGACTTGATCGAAAGCTTTGGTGGCTCGCTGGCGACCACCGATGACGAGAGCAAGCACATCATCCTGTCGTTCCTCTACAAAGCCGATCCTGAATACGGCACTGGCGTGGCCCGTGTTGCCAAAGGCGACCTGGCCCGGGTCAAGGCGCTGGCGGAAAAACTGAGCGACTGATCCACAGTCAGGCAGGTGCATGACCTGTGGGAGCAAAGCTTGCTCGCGAAGCGGCGTTGGGTCTGGAATCAGACCGAGTCGTTTGCATCGCGGGCAAGCCTTGCTCCCACAGCCTGGCTACAACAGTCATGCCCACGGTCATATGCCAGAGGAGACGTCATGATGGGTAAATTGCTTTTATCGATGCTTGTGGCCTGGTCAGTGAATGTACTGGCCGATCAACCAATAGCCACCGAACCGGCGGCGGTGCAGGAGCAACTGCAAAGTTACTATTTCGACGCCGCTCGCCGAGGCGACGTGCCGATGCTCGATACGTTTATCGAAGCCGGTTACTCGCTGGATACCCGGGATGAGAAGGGCTACACCGCGCTGATTCTGGCGGCCTACCACGGCCACGGTCCGGCGGTGGAGCGGTTGCTGGCCGCGGGGGCCGATGCCTGTGCCCAGGACAAGCGTGGCAATACCGCACTGATGGGCGCCATTTTTAAAGGCGAAGTGCAGATTGCGCGTCGTTTATTGTCCACCGACTGCAGCCCGGACCAACGCAATGGCGCGGGGCAGACCGCCGCGATGTATGCCGGCCTGTTCAAGCGTGGCGAGTTGCTCGATGCCTTGAAGGCCAAGGGCGCCGACCTGGAGGCCAGGGATCCGTTGGGCAATACCGCGACGAATCTGGCCAACGGTGAAATCAGAATGCCGGCCCCGCAATAAAGCCCGACTGCTATCATCGCGGTTTTTACCCCGGAGTTGAGATGGCCAAGGCAAAGCGCATGTACGGCTGCACCGAGTGCGGCTCGACCTTCCCCAAGTGGGCCGGCCAATGCAGTGAATGCGGAGCCTGGAACACCCTCACCGAAACCATGGTGGAAAGCGGCGGCGCGGCGGCTCCTACCGGGCGCACGGGCTGGGCTGGCCAACAGGCGCAGATCAAGACCCTGGCCGAAGTCAGCGTTGAAGAAATCCCGCGTTTCTCCACCGCGTCCGGTGAGTTGGACCGGGTGCTGGGGGGCGGCTTGGTGGACGGCTCGGTGGTGCTGATTGGTGGCGATCCGGGCATTGGTAAATCCACCATCCTGTTGCAAACCTTGTGCAACCTCGCCACGCGCATGCCGGCGTTGTACGTTACGGGCGAAGAGTCCCAGCAACAGGTTGCCATGCGCGCCCGGCGCCTGGGCTTGCCCCAGGACCAGTTGCGGGTCATGACCGAGACCTGCATCGAAACCATCATCGCCACGGCGCGCCTGGAAAAACCCAAGGTGATGGTCATCGACTCGATCCAGACCATTTTCACCGAACAACTGCAGTCGGCCCCGGGCGGCGTGTCCCAGGTGCGTGAAAGCGCGGCGTTGCTGGTGCGCTACGCCAAGCAGAGCGGCACGGCGATTTTCCTGGTGGGCCACGTCACCAAGGAAGGTGCGTTGGCGGGACCGCGGGTGTTGGAGCACATGGTCGACACCGTGTTGTATTTCGAAGGCGAATCCGATGGGCGCCTGCGTTTGCTACGGGCGGTGAAGAATCGCTTTGGCGCGGTCAACGAACTGGGGGTGTTCGGCATGACCGACAGGGGCCTGAAAGAAGTCTCGAACCCGTCGGCGATCTTTCTGACACGTGCCCAGGAAGAAGTCCCCGGTAGCGTGGTCATGGCAACGTGGGAAGGGACCCGGCCGATGTTGGTCGAGGTGCAGGCGCTGGTGGACGACAGTCACTTGGCGAACCCACGACGGGTCACCCTGGGCCTGGATCAGAACCGGCTGGCCATGCTGCTGGCGGTGTTGCATCGACACGGTGGGATCCCGACACACGATCAGGACGTGTTCCTCAACGTCGTGGGCGGGGTCAAGGTACTGGAGACCGCGTCCGACCTGGCGTTGATGGCGGCGGTGATGTCCAGCCTGCGCAACCGGCCGCTGCCCCATGATCTGTTGGTGTTTGGTGAAGTCGGGTTGTCGGGGGAAGTGCGACCGGTGCCCAGCGGGCAGGAGCGGCTCAAGGAAGCCGCCAAGCATGGCTTCAAACGCGCCATCGTGCCCAAGGGGAACGCGCCGAAGGAAGCGCCGGCGGGGTTGCAGATCATTGCGGTGACACGCCTGGAACAGGCGTTGGATGCGTTGTTCGAATAATGTCGAGGCGGATGCAGGCCTCCGTGGCGAGGGAGCTTGCTCCCGCTGGGGTGCGCAGCAGCCCCTCAAATATGCATTGCGATGTGTCAGGTTGGTGGAGTCGCTGCTTTTG
>NZ_JABWRA010000053.1:0-43816 GCF_014268705.1 Pseudomonas sp. SWRI179
TGTGTTCGCAACTATCACCGTAGACCAAGGCCAGCCTTTTTTCATTTTTTGCAGGCGTATCAGCTAGTTAGCCGTTAAGTAAGTGCCATTCAAATCTGTCCCCTTTTTTTTCAAGATGCTGACGATTGCGTTGCGCGATGGGTGTGATGTGATGGATGTGATTGGGAGACGGTTGCGGGCGCAAGCTGGTGAGTAACGAAAACGGGCGTCCTTTGGGTCGCCCGTTTTTCACATACGCGGAGAGCAAAATGATTGAGACCTTTACAGAATTTGACCCCGCAGAATATCTCAGCACACCAGAGGCCATTGCGGAGTTTATGAGAGATGCCCAGGAAACCGGCGACACAAGATATATAGCTAAAACGATGGAAATAGTCGTACGCGCCAATGGGATGACCGAGCTGGGTCAGGAGACTGACCTCCGCGAACAGCTCTAAGCCTTCAGGAAAAGATGTTAGGCGCTGCGGGGGCCCCGGCATTGATCAAAAAACTGTCGACGAGACTTGGTCTTTCTGCCCCTCTTTGGAGATATCAAATATTTTTTGGTTGCACACCGCAAAATTCTGCAGGTGGAACTCAACCAAATATGTCTTATTGGGTTGTGCAAGGAAGCTGAGAGACAGCGGGCCACATTTCTCCAACCGATAACTGATTCCGCGATCGTTGCGCCAATTGGCTTCTCCCTCGACCTCAGTCAATTGATTTGCAGGCACTAAAATTTCACGAGTCGGCCTAGCGCCATGGACTCCCCTGGCGAGACCTTTGTATATCCCCCTAAAAAGCGCAGGCATCTGTTGCCCCATGGCGTCGTTATACACAACACCTACTGCAAGCAAATTACCGGGTTTGCCAATCTTGAAACTCACCGGTGATTCGATGCTAACCACTTTAAAAATAACTTTTGAATTTTGCTCATTCGCCATTAGCACAACGGTTTTTTTCTACCGGACCAGTAGGAAGCTCCTTATTATGCGAAGAGCAGCCAGCGAGCGAAGCAGATACAAAAACAGCTAATAAAACCAAAGATACATGCATAAAAAACCTGACCTTAACAAACTTTAAGAGATCACGCCTTTTTCACGCCACCAAAAAAGTACAAAAAAAGCATCTATGGCTATTCTCTAACCAAATTCTCAGAAAGAGATCACAGTGATTCGAAAAACTCAGCTACAATCCTTATAAGGAGTCGCATGCCCCTAAGGGACCCTTTATTCATTAAAATTTTTAAGAGTCTCTATCAAACAAAAAGATTCTTTTAACAGCTCGGCATCGCTAGTTATCTGGATGGCTTTATATAATGCCCCGACAATTTGGTGGAGCAAATATGAGTTCTCCTTAAAAAAACTTATATCCAAGCTCGCAATAGCAGAAATAAGCTCACCATCATAGCGCTCGCCCGCCAGAACATCATTATTTAGCAACTCTACAGCCACAGGTAATATTTCACAAACGAACAAGCTCTGTCTTAACGAACGACAGATGTCTCCCACCCCTAATTTAGCCAGAGGAGTATCACGCACTGAGAGGTACCACTCTGTTAGCGCGGATGGGTTTTCCTCTGACAACCAACCAACAGTTTCCTTTCTTTCCAGCTCACGAAAGTTCATATACCCACACCATTTAAAGCCGATTCAACACGACGAATAGTTTCTAAAGCCCTTTGACGTGCGGCTTGTGCAGCCGGATCATTCACACCTTTCAAAGTATCTGCATGATTCCGTAGCCCCCGCAGTATATCGTTCATTTCTTTCAAGTGATCCCAATAACCACCACCTGGCTTCGAAACAGGATCTCCAGCCATGTCCTTCAAGGTACCGATAATGTCGCTTTCCTTAAAGTTAACGAGAATGTTATCAATCTTATTTATCGCTCTTTGCTGCCCCTGGCTCAAATTAAGTACGATGTGCCCGGTTCCGTCTGAAACGCCTCCCTTGCCTGCAACCGACAGTACCCTTTCGCCCCCCTTTATGCCAAGAGATTGGACACCACCCAGCACGGCATCAATCAAAAACTCAGAAACCACAACATAAGGTTCGCCGTTCAAAATACTATCGGCATCCGATTTGGCCTTCTCATGCACCTCCCTCATGAATTCTGAGGTCCGGTCGGTAAGCGTAGCCGCCAAATCAATCGCAGCTTTCTCCTTCAGCTTCTCAGCTTCCTCTCCAAACGCCTGATCAATCACCGCATTCGCTGCCAAGCTGACAGTGAGTTTCAAGGGTCCCATGATCGCTTGGATAGACAGCGAAATAGCCTGCATCTCCTCTACTGGAAGTTTGCCGGCAACCTTCAACGCTTCTACGAGTGGATTGAGCATGGCCTCGCCCATATTGCGCGGAAGGGTATCAATTCCTATCTCCTCGAGATCCATCGCACCCGGTTTCGAATCAGACGGCGTGTTAACAGAGCCATTTTTCTCATCGTTTAGAACGTGGAGCTGTCCATCGTAGGAAGCCGCTAGAGCAGCAAAATCACCTAGTGCTTTCAGCACATTCTCATCGAGTGCCCCGAGCGTTTTGGGGTCAACACCCGCACGAACGAGGTTCTTGGTAATCGCAAGGGCACGCTCCTCGTCAAATGCCTTACGAACGTTTGCCGGTATATCACCGCTATCCACATGTTGAGCCTGGATATCGTTCCATGTGTCGGTAACCGCCGTTAAGACCTGCTTGAGCTGCTCCTTCTGAGTATTGGGAAAGTTGACGACGTGCTCAGTCCAGCTTTCAACGGTAGCAATCGGGTGCAATACCGCATCAATAGACGTATTACTCACATACAATTCCGTGCGATGTTCCTCATCCCGAGTCACTTCGTACGCCTTACTCACATCCCGATTGAGCCCCGCAGTTGAGGCCGTACCCGTGACACTGTCGTTACGCACAACAATTTCACCCGTCCCCACCGTGGCGCGGAGAATTTGCTCACGATCCTTGTTGTAGTTGTAACCCTCAAGCGCCCAGCTATTTTTCTCCTTTCCTTCCATGCCCTTGTTCGGTTTGTCGGCTTGCGCTCCACCACCAGTGTTGTAGCTACCGCTGACATTCAGGTAGTAACCGTGCTCATTGTCTTTGCCGGTGATATCGCGGAAACCCAATGTATCGGTATCGAGCTTCAAGTTGCCATTATCAGCAGCCACTACCGCCCCATCCAGCTGCGTATGGTCCTGCGTACGGATGTCGACTTTGTTCTTGCCGCTGATGACTGTCTGGTTCTCGACCCAATTGGTTTTGCCATTGGTCTGGCCGTAACCCACCGAGCCGCTGACGGTTACTCCGTAACTTACGGCGACCGTAAGGCTCGCATCGAACTCTTTACCCTCGGCTTTGCCTGTATTCGGCACCGAGGTTACGGTGAGGTTACGACCCACATCACCGATCACCTCATCCCCGCGTAACGTGGCACCAGCAACGGTAGTGTCACGCCCGCTCTCAAAGTTCAGCTGGTTGCCGGCGTAGAGGTACGCCTCTTGCTGCTGGATCCCTTCTCGCTCCAGATTTCCAAGGCCGACATTAACGCTGCCATACACACCAACACCGTCTTGTCCCAGTATGAGGCCGCCTTCAGCTCCCCAACTGCGGCGGCTGCTTTCACTGCTAGAGGCGTTTTGCGCCGACAGGACCTTCAGGTCGTTGCCAGCCTTGAGCTTGATATCCCGCTCGGCATTCGCCTCGGTGCCGATCAGGGTCAGGTCGTTTTTGGCGTTCAGATTGATGTCATTACCGGCGTTGAGCTGTGTCGTCGTTGAAGTTCCCTGTGTTGACTCGTCTTTGCCGCCGGCGTTGCTTACCCCGACACCCAGTTTGAAACCGCCAGTGGTCCCGCCCTTCACACCGCCTTTGCTTTGGGTTTGACGGCTATCCGTGCTTTCAGCTCCGTGAGCCACATCAAGCGTGATGTTGCGTCCACTGACGTTGATGTCACGTCCGGAGTCGAACCGACTGCCAGCTACATTCACGTCGTTACCGGCCTCAAGGCTGATATCGTTACCGGCCGAAAGACTTGAAGGGCGATTAGTCAGTGATGTTTGGGTCTGACTCTCGCTCGTACTTGAGCCACCAATGTGCCCGTCAAATTTGGGTCCGCTAAAGAATTGATCCAGCGCATCGACAGTTTTCAACAGGCTCGACGTTTTGCTGACACCGTCTTCACCCTTACCCGAATCGCCCAACGTATCCATGGTCTTGCCGAAGTTGTAAGCAACGGTGGTCGTGGTGCCGTTACGTTTTACACTTTCGGTGGTGGTGACTTGATTACGCTCGTTGACGGCAAGGATGTTAATGTCATGAGCCGCTTTCAACTTGATGTCGTTATCGGCCTGTAGGTCAGACCCCAATTGATTGATGTTGTGTCCGGCATCAATCCGTACATCATGCCCTGCTTCGACAAGGCTACCTGCCGCCGTATTGCCGTTAGCATCACGCCCTTTCTTTATCGTTTCATTGCCCACGAACGTGGTGAAGCCGTTGTTATCGACATCCTGCTTGATGCCGTAGCTTTTATCGGTTTTCCAGCTATTGCTCCTGTGTTGATTGGTACCGGCGAGTATGTTCACGTCACGGCCGGCATCAAGCGTCGCATTCCGATCAGCGCTGACGCCACTGCCGACGATGTTGATATCCCGAGCAGCGTCCAGTATGGCATCGTTCCCCGCCGTGATCTGACTGCCGACGCTGGTGTTGCTGACCACTTCGCGGCCCTTTTTATGGGATGCACTCAGGGTAATGTCGGCCCCTGCCCCAGGCGTGCCGGCAAATAGACCGACCGTGTCCTTGAAAGACAGGCCCACCTTTTTCTTGTATTCCTCGACCCGGCTGTAAGCTTGATCATCCGCAGCGGTGAGACTGATGTCGCCAGTCTTATCGACCAAGCCCGCGTGCAGCTCTGCATTGCTTTTCGCCGTGATTTCACTTGCTTGCATACCAATGTCATGGCCGGCAATAACCACCACATCGTTATCAGCGCTCAATTCGCTGCCAACTTGAGTCACGTGAGTCTGCAACTGACTTTTGCCGCTTTTGGACAGCCCGAACAAACCTGTTTTGGTCTTTTTGCTGTAGGCCCCGCTTTCTTCAGTACCGGAAACTACCGCCACGTCTTCGGTGGCGCCAACGACCAAGTCATTGCCGGCCTTCAGCTCGCTACCGATAACCGTGACATTTCGCCCGCCATTCAGACTGACATTGCCATCTCCGTCGACGGATGTGTTAACGGTCAGATCCCGTCCCGCCTCGATGACAGAGGCGACATTGGTACTGCTGTAACTTTGTTTCTCCGTTGTTTTGCTCCGACCGAACGAACCTTTTTTCTTCTTATAGTAGTAAGAAGAACTTTCATCTTGTGCGGAGGCAATGATGACGTCTTGATCAGCGTCGAGACTGATGTCTTCTTCGGCCTTGATTCGGCTGGCGATAACGCCCAAGTCATTGCCCGCGTAGAGCGCAATATCGCGGCCAGCATTGAGCGAGGAAGCTTGCTGTGTGACGCTGTGTTTTTCCTCTTTGCGTCTTTTGCTGCGGGAAACAAAATCGCTCGTATCGGCGGCCGACGTGATAAGGAGATCGAAGCCCGCGCCCATCTCAATATCGCGTTTGGCATCCAGCCGACTGGCAATGGCTGTCACATCACGCTCTGCGCTAATCGAGAGATCCCGTCCAGATGTAACTTCCGCGCCATGCTGCTTGATGGTTTGGTTGAGGAAGTTGTTGCCTCGCGAAACCGTACTGCGGTCCTGAATGGATGTGATATTCACGTCACGACCGGCAGTGAACTCCAGATCACGTCCGCTTTGAATAACACCCCCAATGTTGTTGATGTCTCGACCGGTATCGATTTGCAGGTCATTCGCTGCCTCGATTCTGGAAGCGTTATCAAGATAATCGCGATGAGTTGAGTTGTTGCCGAACCGGGTATCGATACCCGTCACATCACGTTGATTGATCACATCCCCGTGGGTGGTGGTCAGGCTCACGTCACGACCGGCAATGATGCCGCCCGATTTGTTGACAAGGTTGTTACCGGCCAGAAGATCAAGTCGACCGCCCGCTTCGATCAGCCCAGCGTTGGTGAGATCGCTGCCCGCTTTAGCGGAAAGTTTATCAGTGGCACGCAATGTACCCGCGTTAGCTAGAGCCTGCCCTGCGATCAGATTGACGTCACCGCCTTGGATCAACGCACCATTAGGTGCCAGACGATTATTGGCCTGGGCCATATACAACACCGGCACCAGCACCTTTTCGCCATTCACTTCGTGCTCTTCGAGCCAGACGATGTCGTGGGTCAGGGCGGCGACTTGTTGGGCGGTGAGGGTGACACCTACCGACAGGTTGAGGGCGTCTTTGCTGGCGATGGCGTTGTTCATCAGGTAGGTGAACATCGCCTCGTCGGAGGTCTGGCCGTCGATGAAGCGTTGGCCGGTACGGGCGACGACGGCCTGTTGGATGAGTCGTTGTTCGAACAGGCCGTCACCCAACCGCTTGGCGCTGGTGTCCGCGTCGTAGCCGAGTTTCGTCAGCAGATAATCCGAGCTGGTGAATGACTTGAGGTTGGTAAGGACCGGGTTGGTTTCGATCAGGTATTTTTGCGGTTTGGAAGCCACGGTTGTGCTGGGTAGCCCCGTGACCCGCGCCACCGTTTGACCGGTGACAGGCACTGGCGCGCTTACCGAGGCGTCGGTTGGGCGACTGACGCCAATTGGCGGCGTGCCCGAAGTGTCCAGCGCAATGTCGGCGCCACGGGTGATGGTGCCATCGAGGCTATGCCCTGGCAGTTGCGGCGTGCCTGTGGATGAGTCCGTTGGGGCGGTGACCTGAATGGCGGACGCGCCGGCGGTGACGCCGCCGCTGTCACGGGTCAACAACTGCACCTGTCGTTCGGCGGCGGAAACCTGGGTGACATCGGCGATCTCGATGTCGCGCACATTGGTGATCGGCGCGGCGGTGGATCGATTCGATGCGCTCACGCTGGCGCCGCCGATTGTCCAGTTCTGCGACACGACCGGGGTCTGGGAGGCTGACGCGTCGCTGGCGCCCTGCCCACTCAGCCGGAACAGGCCGTTTTGCCCGGTGGGGAGGCTGAAGCCGGGGAGTGTCAGGGGGTTTATTTGTTGTTGGGCCAAGTCCGGTGGGAGTTGGCTGTTCAGGGTCACGACCGTGGTTTTGCCTGATCCTGCGGCGGCGGTTGTGGTGTTGCGGGACGACGTTGTGATGCCGGTGGAGAATGGGCGCTCCACACCGTTGGTGATTTTGTTTGTTGCGGTAATGGAGACGTTGCCGCCGGCTTGGATGATGGCTGGGGCAAAACTGTCGGATGCGGTAGAAGTAAAAACCTCCTGTTTAAATGGAACAAGTCTTTTTATAAAATCTGGCAACTCGGTCCGAACACCCGAAGAATACTTAGACTCATTAAAAACTACTACTTTTGTTCCTCCACCGCTATAGCTATCAACCATATTAACCACAGGACCAACAATCTGATAATATTCCCTATCTACAGGTTTGTTAGTGGTCATAAAATTACGCGACAGAACAAAACTTTCATTCCCCGCAGCATTCCAAAAACGAATATCATTATTATAGCCAGAATCATTGTATAAGTTATAATCCACAACCCTCTGCAGCTCTTCCCCATTCTGGATATTATTATAATTTATGTATTGATAACTCGTATAATCCCCCAGAGCCGTGCCGGAATTTTCAAAATTATCGACGACTATAGAAATATCACCTGCAGCTGCAGTAGTTGAGTTTGAATTAAGAAATGACGCACCATTGACAGTTAGATTTCTCCCAGCACTCAATGAGGCCGCCCCTGCGGTAGAGTCCCCGGATACCAAGACACGGTACTGCTGTTTATAGACCAGGTAGTAGGGTATCTGTTCGTATCCATATTGAGGAAGCGAATCACAACTATTGCAACGAAAGCCCAACGCCGACGAATACAACTCCGCCTCAGTCGTAAAATCCCCCCGCTTATTAATAATCGAATCCGCATTAATGGAAAAATCCCGCCCACTCTCCATGGTGCCCGAATCATTCTCCATCAACGCCGACCGTCCCCCCAAGTCATTGCGCGCTACATCAATGTCCTCTAGGGCATAAACATCCGACTTACGGTTGGTAAAGTTCCCCACCCGCAGCTTCATGTCTTCGCCGCTGAACAAGAACCCACCTTGATCGTTCAGCAAGGTCGAAGCCGTCAGTTTCAATCCATCCGCACCGGCAACCGTCCCATAGTTATTAATGGTGCTCGCAGTGATATTCAGTGCACTCGCCGATGTCAGCCGCCCGTAATTGTTCAGGCTACCCAGGCCACCGCGCCCACCGATCGTCGTGGTCCCGCCACCGGTGATACTGGCCACGCTACTCAAGTCGATCGCAGCGGCGTCTACCGTCATGTCGCCCAGGCTGGTGACCCGGCCATTGCCGCTATACCGCCCGGTCAACTGCAAGCCCAAGCCACCATCACTGGCGATCAACCCATTGTTGACCCAATTCCCACCCTTGCCTTCCAGTTGCGTCGAAGCCAGCAGTTGCCCAGTCTCGGTCTGGGTGAAGTTGTTGACGTCGACCGTCAGCCGTCCGGCCTGGATGGCGCTGGTGTTGGTCCAGGTGTCGGCTTTGAGCGTCAGGCCGCCACGGGTGACGATGTCGCCGCCGGCGCCAGTGACGTTGGCCAGGGAGATATCGAAGGTGCCGTCGCCCAGATGCAGCAATTGGCCGCCGCTGTTGAGGAAGCTGTTGGCGGACAGGGTCAGGTGAGTGTTGGCACTTTCCAGCTTGCCGTTGCGGTTGTCGAAGAGGCTGCCGATCTGGAAGTCGGTTTTGCCCGCGCCCCCAAGGGCTCGCAGTTGGCCGGTCTGGTTATCGACGCTCGCAGCGCTGACCGCCAAGGAGCTGTCGCTTTCCAGAATGCCGCCACGGTTGGTCAGGGCACCGTCCAGATCCAAATGGATGGCGTTGCCGGCGATCTGTCCGGCGGTGTTGTCCACGCTGGCACCGGTGCCGGCGACCTTGATCAGCCCAGAGGCATAAAGACCGCCGTTGCGGTTGTTGAAGTTGGCGGTGTCGATGACGACATCGCCATTCTGCGCGGCGATCCGACCACCGTTGTTGTTCAGCCCGACCAAGGCGCGCAGGTCCAAGCCTTGGCCTTGGATCACGCCCCCCTTGTTGTTCACATCGAAGCCGTTGCGCAGCACGCCCACGGTTCTCGCCTCAAGGGCGCCCTTGAGGCTGGCGAGGATGCCACCACGGTTGTCGATATTCGCCGAGGTCACGTTGACATCGCCGGTTTGGGCGATGAGCTTGCCGCCCTGGTTATCCAGATTGCCGTCCAGTTCAAGCTTGAGGCCAGTCTGGCCTTGCATCTCACCCTGGCCATTGGCAAGGCTCGCGGCATCGAGTGCAACATCGGCCGTCTGGCTGTAGATCAGGCCGTTGCTATGGTTCTGCACGGCTCCGGAGGCAGTGATCTCTAGCGCATTTTTCGCGGCGACGGTGCCGGTATTGCTGTTGTCCAGGCCATCGGTGGACAAGGTCAACGAACCTTGGCTGGCGATCTGGCCGCCCTGGTTGCTGATCTGTGTGGCGCGTTCGACCCGCAATGGGCCAACACTGGCGACTTTGCCATTGGTGTTGCTCAGCGCACCCAGCAGGCCCAGGGTCACGGCAGCGTTACCGACTAGTCTGCCGCCGCTGTTGTCCAAGGTGGTGCCGGTGAATTTCAAGGCCTTTTGCGCGTTGACGGTACCGCTGGCGTTGCCCAGGGTCATGGCGTTCATGACCAGGAGGGCGCCGCTGTCGATCAGGCCGCCTTGGGCGTTGTTGAGCAGACCGTCAGTGACCGTCAGGGTCTGGTCGCCGCCGCTGGAAAGAATCCCGCCGCTGCTATTGTCCAGGCTGGCGGCGCTGACGGTGAGTTTTTGCTGACCGACCAGTGCACCGGCGCCGCTGTTGAGCAGTGCCCCGCTGAGGGTGACGCCGACGTCGCCATTGCGGCTGGAGAGCGTGCCGTTGTTGCGGTTGTCGAGGCTGGTACCCCTGACGTCCAGCCCCTGCCAGCCAGAGATCAGGCCGTTCTGGTTGATCAGGCTGGTGGCGTTGAGGCTAAGCAGGTTGCTGCTGATCAGCTTGCCGCCCGTGTTATCGAGCGTACGTCCGGCCAGGGTGAAGCTCTGGCTGCTGGACACTTCACCGCCCTGGTTATTCAGGTCGCGCAGGCCGTTGAGGGTCAGCGGACCTTTGGCGGTGATCAGGCCATTGCGATTGTTCAGGTCATGGCCGCCCAGGTTCAGCGTCATGGCCTGTTCGCCCATCAGGCGACCGCCGTTTTGCGTCAGCGCCGCCAAGGTCAGGTTGATGTCGCCCTTGGCCGATACTTCGCCGCCATTGCTGGAGTCCAGCGCATTGGCGGTGAGCGTGAGATCGTCCTGGGCATTGATCAGGCCATTGGCGCTGTTGTTCAGGGCCATGGCATTGAGGACCAAAGCACCGCCCGCCAGCACACTGCCGCCCTGGTTGTTCAGGTCACCGCTGTTGAGCGTGAGCAATTGCGCGGCGCTGACCAGGCCTTGGGCTTGGTTATCCAGTTGCTGATCGACCGTCAGGACGAGATTGCCACGGCTGGTGAGCGTGCCGCTGTTGTTGTTCAGGCTTTGAGCGTGGGCATCGACGCTGGCCGCGCCGATCATGCCTTTGACGTTGTTCAGCGCCTGGGCGATGCGCAGGGTCAGGCCCTGGTTGCTGAGCAGCCGGCCGCCATCGTTGTTGATGTTTTTAGCCGCCAGGGTGAGGGCCAGGGCACTGGAGATTTCACCGCCCTGGTTGTTCACACCGTTGAGGTTTTTCAGCAGCAACGCGCCGGGGGCGTTGATCAAGCCGCTCTGGTTATTGAGCTGGCCGTTGTTCATGTCCAGGCTCAGCGAGGTGTTGCTGAACAGTTGGCCGCCCTGTTGATCAAGGCCGGAAACCGATGCGGTCAACGCGCCTTGGCTGCCGATGCGACCGCCCTCCTGGTTGGTGACCTGGGCGGCCGTGAGGTTCAGCGTGCTGCCACTGTTGAGCCGCCCCTGCTGGCTGTTGTCGAACGCACCGGTGGTGACGTTTACCGCGCCTTTAGCGCTGATGTTGCCCTGCCGGCGATTGTCCAGTGCTGCGCTGGTGAGCAGCAACGCGCCATCGGTGACCAGTTCGCCGCCCTGGTTATCGAGACGCCCCAGGCTGTGCACGGTCAAATCCGCCGCACTGGACAGACTGCCGCCGGTGTTGGTGAGGTTGGCGGCGCTGACATGCAGCGTGCCTTCGCTGCTGAGTTGGCCTTGGGTGTTGAGCAGATCGCGGCTCAGGTTGATGCGCTGGTTCTGCTGGCTGATCAGGTAACCGCCGCTGTTATCCAGGGACCCGCCATCGAGGCTTAACTGAGTCTTGGCGCTGAGCAGGCCTTTGGTGCGGTTGAGCAATTTATCCACGGTCAGTTTCAGCGCCTGCCCGGCGAATACCTGGCCACCGTCGCTGTTGTCGAGGTTCTGGCTGACCAGCGTGACATCGGCGCTGCCGGACAGCTCACCGCCACGGTTATCAAGATCGTCGACATTGAGATCCAGCGCTTTTGTCGCGCCGATCAAACCGGCCTGACGGTTGTCGAGACTGGCGGCCTTCAGTGTCAGGGCGTCGGTGCTGATCAGTGTGCCCTGACGGTTATCCAACGTGCTGACAGTGGCGTTGAATCCGGTCTTGCCGGCGATGCTGCCGGCACGGTTATCCAGGCGATCAGCGACCAGCAACAACGCACCGTCGGCCAGCAACGAGCCACGCTGGTTGTCGAACACGGTATCGACATTCAAGTCGAGGCGGCCACGACTGCTGACCAGGCCATCGCTGTTGTCCAGGCTGGCGCTGCGGCTGTCCAGGGACGCTGCCGAGATGACGCCGCGGGCGTTGTTGAGCACCTGGGCGGTTCTGAGCATCAGGCCTTGGCTGCTCAGCAATTTACCGCCGCTGTTGTCGAGGTTTTGCGTGGTCAGGGTGAAGGCTTGCTGGCTGGAGATTTCCCCGTCCTGGTTATTGACGTCCTTGAGGTTGCTCAACAACAACGCACCCGAGGCGTTGATCAGGCCGCCCTGGTTGTTCAACTGACCGTGGTTCAGGTCCAGGCTCAGGCGGGTGTTGCTGAACAGTTCGCCTTGCTGCTGATCCAGCCCGGTGACTGACGCGGTCAGGGCTTGGCTGCTGGCAATACGGCCTGAGGCATTGTTTACCTGCGTGGCGTTGAGCGTGAGCGTAGTGCCCGAGGTCAGGCGCCCGCCCTGGCTGTTGTCGAGGGCACCGGTGGTGACTTGGGTCGCGGCTTTGCCCGAGATCAGGCCCTTTTGGCTGTTGTCGAGGCTGGCGCTTTCGAGGATCAGCGCGGCGTCGGTGCTGATGGCCCCGCCCTGGTTGATCAACCCGCCACCACTGACAATCGACAACACGCCGGCGCTGCTCAGGCTGCCGGCGGTGTTATCGAGGCGGCCCACGTCGACGCTCAATTCCCCTTCGCTGCTGATCAGCCCTTCGTTGTTCAACAGTGCGTTATCGAGGGTGATCACCAGGCCGTTGAGGCTGTCGAGCACGCCTTCGCTATTGTCCAGCGTGGTGCCGCTGAGGGTCATTTGACCTTGGGCGTGGATGAGTCCTTTGCTCTGGTTGATCAGCTCAGCGACCTTCAACTCCAGATCAGTGCCGGCGATGAGTTTGCCGCCCTCGCTGTTGTCCAGTCGCTGGCCGCCCGCCTTCATGCCAAGCCCCGCGGACAGCTCGCCCGCGCGGTTATCGATCTGCCTGACCTGCAAATCCAGCGCTTTTGTGGTGCCGATCAAACCACCGTTGCGGTTATCGAGAATCTTGCCGGTCAGGCTCAAATTGCCTTGGGCTACCAGCGCACCGCCCTGTTGCTGCAGGGTATCGATAATGGCGGTGAGGTCGGTTTGGCTGGAGATACGACCGAGGCCGTTCTGCACTTCAGCGGCCTTCAAGGTCAGCACACCAACGCTGGTCAGCAGCCCGGCGCTGTTGTTCAGACGCGAGCCTTCGAAGGTGACGCTGCTCTTGCCCGCGATGACGCCGTTATCACGGTTATCCAGTTGATTGACCGTCAGTTGCAGCGCCTTGTCGGCACGGATGCTCCCGCCACGGTTGTCGACCGAGTCGCTGCGCAAGGTCAGCAAGTCGTTGCCCGCCAGGCGACCACTGCGGTTATCGAGGCTGCCGGTTTGCAGGTCGATCGCGCCTTTGGCAAGCACTTGGCCTTGGTCCTGATTGTCCACCAGACCGCTGATGCGCGCGGTCAGGCTGCCGTCGCTGATCAATTGGCCGCCGTTGCTGTTGTCCAGGCTGGCCGCCTTGATGTCCACGGCCTTACCCGAACCGAGCACGCCGTTGCGATTGTCCAGCGCGCCGCCAAGGTCAATGCTCAAGGCGCTGTCGCCCAGTACCTGGCCGTTGCGGTTATCCAAGGCCATCGCGTTGAGCCGGGTCAGGCCCGCGCTGGAGATTTCGCCATCGAGGTTGGTCAACGTGCCGTCGACGTTTACCGTCAGGTCTGCATCGCTGCCCAGGCTGCCGCCGCTGTTGTCCAGGCTGGCTGCACGCGCTTCAAGGCCGTTGGCTGAGATCAGGCCTTTGGCGTTATTCAACGCCTGGGCAATGACCAGATCGAGACGCTGCTGGCTGACGATCGAACCGGCGCGATTGTCTAGGCTCGTGGCATTCAGGCTGAACGCCTTGTCGCTGGAGATCTCGCCATCGCGGTTGTTCACCGCCGCCAGGTTTTTCAACAACAGGCTGCCCGGGGTGTTGATCAGCCCGCCCTGGTTATTCAACTGCCCATGGTTGAGGTCGAGGGATAGGCGGGTGTTGCTGAACAACTGGCCGTTCTGTTGATCGAGGCCGGTGACACTGGCATCCAGGGCTTTGGCACTGGCGATGCGGCCGTTGGCGTTATTCACTTGGCCAGCCTTCAATAGCAGCGTGTCACTGCTGATCACGTTGCCGCCGACGTTGCTCAGGGCTCCCTTGCTGTCGAGGCTCAACGCACCGATGCTGGAAATCTGGCCACCGTCGTTATTTATCTCGGCGGCTTTGAGGCTGGCGGTGGTGTCGCTTTTCACACTGCCCTGGGCGTTGAGCAGTGCCCCGCCCAAGTTTAGATTCAGGCCTTGCTGGGCATAAAGCGATCCCTGGCGGTTGTCCAGTCGTTGCGCGTCGATCGCCAAGGCTGCGCGAGTGGAGATCAATCCCTTGGTCTGGTTGGTCAAGCGTTCGAGGGTCAGGCGCAGGTCGCCATAGGCAATCAGCTTGCCGCTATCGCTGTTGTCCAGTTCGGTGCCGACCAGGGCCAGGACGCCCTGGCTCGACACTTCGCCGCCACGGTTATCCAGCGTGCCGACGTTGAGGCTGGCCGCCTGGGCGGCAGTGACGACGCCACCCTGGCGGTTATCCAGATTCGCCGCGTTGAGGGTCAACAGGCCAGCCGATGACAATAGCCCGGCCTGATTGAGCAACTGTGCCGAAATACTGGCGGTGATCGCTCCGTCGCTGAGCAATCGACCCGCCGTATTGTCCATTGACGCCGCCGTCAACTGAGCGCGTTTGCTGGCGGAGAGCCGCCCGTTCCGGTTGTTCACTTGGCCGCTGGCGTTGATGTCAAGCATCTGCCCCGCCGCCACCAGACCTGCCACGTTATCCAGCGAGGCGACGCGCAACGTGATGTTGCTCAGGCTGTTGAGTTCGCCGCTGCTGTTGTTCAACTGCCCGACGTTGGCTGTCTGGTTGCCGTTGCTGCTGACCACGCCTTGGGCGTTGAGCAACTTATCGGCAGTGATGTTCAGCGCGGTGCCGCTCAGCACCCTGCCCTTGTTTTGGTTGTCCAGGCTCCCGGCTTTGACCGTGGCCGTTTGGCCGGCACTCAAGGTCCCGCCTTGGTTGCTCAGGGTCTGCCCAACATTGGCCGTGAGGTTCCGGCTGGCAACGATGCTCTTGCCGTCGTTACTCAGGCTCTGCGCCGTAAGGTTTACATCTCCCGTCGCATTGCGCGTAGCGTCGGCATTGACCCCGGCTTCGATGATGCCGTTGTTGGTCAACTGCCCACCCGCATTCAGCGTGATGCTGTTCCGCGCCGCGAGGGTTTGCTGGTTGCTCAAGTTGCCTTGTGTCTGGGCGTTCAGCGTAGTGCCGGCATAGACCGCACCCCGAGCATCGAGGCTGGCAGCCTTGACGTTGACGGCGCCGCTGGCCGAGGTCTCGGCCAGGCTCAGGCGACCGTTGGCGTCGAGCTGGATATCGCCGCCGCTGGCGATCAGTTTGCCGTCCAGCTTCACGCCGACGCCCGCCTCGGTGCCCACCAGCTTGATCGCGCCGGCGTACATGCCCCCCAAGGCCGAGGAGTCGATGGCCAGTTGCGGTTTAGCGCTGCCGTCATCGGCGCGGGCGGTGGCGTCGAGGGTATTGGCGGTGACGTCGTTGCGTCCGGCCACAATCGTCAGGTTCTTGGCCTGGATTTCGGCGTTGATCTTGGCGCTGCGGGTGATGATTTCGAAGCGATCAACGTTGTTGGCGTTGAGGCCCGCTCCTTCGATGGCGACGCTGCCCTGGTCCACCTGATAACGATCCAGCCGACCGTTTTCCACCACCGGTTTACCGGTACTCAAGGTCACTTTCGGGCTGTTGATAAAACCGCAACCATTGCAGGTGATGCCATAGGGGTTGGCGACGATGACATGGGCCGACTGTCCCGCCACTTCGGTGTAGCCACGCAACTGGCTGGGGTTGCCGCCGTTGACCTCGTTGAGGATGGTCGTGGCGGCCGTACCGTTGAGGTTCGGGTTGCCGATAATGATCCCGCCCAGTTGCGTGGACTGCGTGCGGGCGGTGGCGTTGTTGAGGATCACGCCGTTGCTGCCGACGTTGTAATCGCTGAACTGGTTGTGAGACAGGCCGCTGCCGTTGGGCTTGGCGATGTTGACGATGGGCACGCCGTTGCCCGCCCGATCCAGGCCAGTGCCCGGCGCACTGACGATGATGCCGTCGGCCTGGGCCCACATCGGTTGCCAAAACATGACGTTGGCCAACAGGAACGCCAGGCCGCGCTTGGGCATGCCCCAGAACTGCTCGCGGGGTTGCAGGGCAGCGGAAGGTTGGCGGGCCAGGAAGGCGTGTTGACGGTCGTCCATGTTCAGGTCTCGTTGCAGCGGAATTAGAGAAGTACATCCACGCGGAAGTAGATCGGCGCTTCGCGCTCGGTCAGGGCATCCGGGCGTTCCAGGGAATGGGCGAAGGTGACGCTGGCGTTCAGGTGCTCACCGCGGGCAAACAACTCCAGCGAGTTGCTCGACATGCGCCCGTGCTGGTCGCCGTTGTAGCGATCGCCACGGATCACACCCTGGTCGTAACCGAGGCTGGTGCCGTACTCACCAAACACCGGACGCAGCCATTCCAGCGTCACCGGACGGCTCCAACGTAGGTCGTTGCGCCAATAACCGCCGCTGTCGCCGGACAGCGACTGATCCTTATAGCCACGGATCGATGACTGGCCGCCCAGGCTCATGCGCTGCGGGCTGAACAGCACGTCTTCGCTGCGCTGGCCGGTCATCAGGCTGCTGAAGCTGAAGGACTCGCCCCACACCTGGAACGGTTGCAGGTAGCTGGCGGTGGCGGTGTATTTGCGGTAGCGGGCATCGGCCTGGCCGGGACCCGGATCGTTGTCGTCCTGGGCATCGAAGGCGCCGATCCCCTCTTGCATGCCCAAGTCGAGGTTGACGAAAGCATTGCCAACCCGCCGGCCATGGTTGATGCCGAACTGCGCTTCGCTGAGCCGATTACTGCTCACCGCCAGCTTGCTGTCTTCGATGAAGTTGTTGGTGCGCAGGTACGCCAGGCCCGTATTGAGGGAGGTCTTGCTCAGGGCGTCGCGGTGGATCACCCGCTCGACCCGCAACTGATGGTTCTGGCTGTCGCCTGTCTGCTTGAAGTTGAAACCGTTGGCCGGGATCTGCGAGCGGTATTCGCTCTGGCTGTAGGTGTAACTGACGTTCCACCAGCCCCAGGGCAGGTTGTAATAGAGCATGGCGTTGTTGGAGGTGTGCTGGTGGTCGGTCATCGCGTCATGACCACCGCGCAACATCAACTGGTCGGCCAGGCCCAGCGGGCTGTCCCATTCGAAACTGCTGCCCCACTGCTGCTCGCCGGTGCTGCGCTGGCCATCGTTGCTACGCGACAGGCCGGCGCGCCAAGGCTTTTTCGGTTCATTGGTGACCCGCACTTCACTGCCACCGACGTTCTGCCCTGGCGTCAATTCCATTTTTGCCTGGTTCGACGGCAGGCGATTGAGCTGATCGACCATCTGCTCGATCTCCCGCAGGTTGACCAACTCGCCGGTCGCACCGGGAAAAGCCATCGCCAACTCACGGTCCGATAGCTGGCTGGTCTCGGCCCCCTTGAGGCCTTCGAGCCGCCCTTCCACCACCAACACGCTCAGATGCCCGCCGGACAGATCCTGCTGCGGCAGATAGGCGCGGCTGGTGACCAAGCCCTTTTCGATGTAATGGTCAGTGATGACTTTGAGCAGTTCGTTAAGCTGCGGCACGCCCAGGCATTGGCCGATGTAGGGCTTGAGCAATTGCTCGCGCTCGCCAACGGAAAGGCTGTCGGCGCCCTTGAGTTCGATGGTCTTGATGGGGAAGCAACGGGTATCGGCAGGTGCGCTCGGCTGGGTCGGCTTCGCCTCCTGGCCGGGCAGGTCCTTGAGTTCCTCCAGGCGACGGCGCTGCTCTTCGAGCAAGCGATTCTGGCGCTCACGGATCAGGTCCGTGTCGCCAGGCGTGGGGGCGGCGTGAGCCAGGGTGAGTGGAGAAAGGCACAGCAAAGCCAGGCACAACCTCGCCCAAAAGGCGGGTGAGGACATGTTCGATCCCTCGAGTGGAAAGTGACATCAAAATAGTGGCGCGATATTAATGAGCCATCATTTTGACGTCAACTAAATGGGTTTGGCTTTGAGGCTATTCCTAGAACCATTCATCTGAATCAGAGGGTTCCGGTATGGGGGTACGAAAGGTCCTGGGCAAGATTGGAAATCGCCTACAAAACGAACAGGCAGCGTGGCAGGCGGGTTTCGCCCATAAAAAAACCGGACCCAAAGTCCGGTTTTTTATTGAAAGCGTGTTGCTTCTGCTTCAGGCAGCAGAGTGGTCCCCGTTTGCGACCTTCCCTGCTCGAGGTGTTTGGCTGCTACTTGCCCATACTCTCCACCACATCCTTATTCTGAAAACCCAAAGAGTATTTCAGGGCCCGTGCATTCATGGTTTTAGGATCTGGCAAGCCTACGGTTTCGGGGTTCGAAAAGCCGGTGGGGCGAGCGGAGCTACCAATATTGATCGCATCAAACAGGAAGCTGAAACCTTGCTTCAATTGGCTCTGGGCAATGCCGTGACACCCCATGCAACCGCCCATGGTCAGGGTGCTTTTCGTGCTGTGGTCATAATCGGGCACCCTGATGTTCAGGAAGTCGCGAGTATTGGTCAGGACGCTGTCCTCTGGAATGGGAAATGAGTTGCTACCGCGAAACAGCTGGATCCCCGGCTGGCTGCTCTCGACCATGATATTGGCCAGGTAGTAATCCGGGTCGGTTTGCTCGCTAGAAGGGATAGCCTGCACCCCTTTAAGTTTGTAATGCTTCCAGACCGAACTGGTGAATTCGCTGCTCCCGTTCATCAGCGCTTTGATCTGATCGTTGACCGCAGCGACTTCGTTAAAGACGGTTTGCGGTTGCACTACAGCAATCGGACCGGCTTGCCCCTCAGGGATCCCCTTGGTGCCGGAGTAGATTTGCGGATTAACGCTCGATTTTACGAAATCCTCTCTGGGCAGGGTAACCGTATGGGTTGTGTTGCCATCAGAGAAGGTCGCGACCGGTGGATTAGGCGCTACTGCTGAGGAGGAGGGATAGTCAATCTTGTTGTAGTTGGCGATGTAGTAGAGACCGGTCGGTTTGCCGTCACTTGTCAGGGCATCTTCGTGCTCGAACGTGGCGAAGATGAAGGTCGGGTAGTTGGGCGTCTTATGGATAATGTGCAAGGCGACCAAAGCGTAGTCTTCATTGTATGCAACCGGCTGAGCGTCGGTGCCCCGATAGGTCACCACAGTTGCCGTGTGGTAGCGCGATTGATTCGGTACTGGAATGTCTGCCAGCTTGCGCCATGCCGCCTTGACCTCCACCGCGCCGTCGGGCAAGACGATATTGGTGTCGGGATAGCTTGTCAGCTTCCGAGCATACTCATAGATGACTGGATTCGCCTTGGCCTCAAACAATATCTGACTGTCCTTTGAAGGCGCGTAGTCCCCGGTTGGGTCGTCTTTTGTCTTCGCTGGATAGGGGGGATTCACAGGGAAAAATATCGCGTTTTGCCCTATCTGGGTCGCCTCATCCAAATTGTTGTAATGAGCATAGGTAGCGCCCGACGCCAAAGGCGCCCCCTGGGGAAACTCGATATAACTGTATTGCGGGTCAGAACCAAACGGACGCGTAGGTCCGCCTGCGCCGTTTTTATTGATTGCCGGAAACAACTCGGTACGGTGCGCGAAGGTTTGCCATAACAACGGGCTGGGAGACTTTGACACCTTGCCCGAATCAGCAAAACTGCTGGCGGGATTGCCGACGCCGCGGTTAGCGGGCAATGGTGCCGCTGCCGTGTTGTTGAGGGCGAAAAAGCTGCGCCAGGCGAACGTTGCGTAATCGGTATGGCTGAGGCCTGTGGCCAGATCGGCCGGCAGTTTCGGGTTGCGCGTGGTTAGATCGCTTGTGGTAATGGCGTAGGAAACGCCCAATCCCGAGGGGTAGGCGGAACGTCCGGGAAAAGCGAAATAGGGCGCCCATTCAAGTCCATTGATTGAACCGGTTGGACCGGTTGAAGCGGTGGAATAAAAAACATTGGGGCCACTGCTGATGAACAACCGTTCATTGACCATCGTGGCACTGTTCAGGGAACTCTTGTCAGGTATACCCTTCAGGCCCTGCTTCGCGCCCCAGTTCCCACCCCGGTCATAAGTACGCTCGAACAGCCCGCCGTTAAAAAAACTGTAATAGACCCTTAAATCACCGTTGTAGACGACAGGTACCAGATTCACGATCGTGTCGGGACCTTCCTGGAATGCAGTTTTTTCCGTGCTCCACTTAAGGCCGTCGTAGGTCACGTAGTAAACAGCCTTGCCACTGTTTTCGTTATACAAGATGAACAACTGACCGTTGTACACGACGGCTTTGTTATTAAGGGCAGTATGGATTGTATTGACCGAATCAACAGCGGACCAATTGATGCCGTCGTCGGAATTGATGGTCTTTAACTGTTGGCGCGGGGAGTCGGCAAAGGTCAGTACCAGTTTTTGCTGAAAAACGGTGGCCGAGACACCACTGTAGATGTTACCGACCGGGATGGGCTTCGGCGCGGACCAGACTTTTCCCTCTACCGAAGAAGAGAAATAAATATTCTTTTGATCATTGTTGCTGGCCCAGAACATGTAGACCTTGCCCTTGAACGACTGCACCACGGGGACAAAGTACGATGAACTGTAGCGCACCACGCTCGTTGAAGACGGCTTGCCACTGACGTCATCCGGGTTATCAAAGACATTCACTTCGATCCCTACGCCTTGTTGCGGCGTCGCGACAATCACGCTTTCCGCATAGCTTGAGGAGACAATAAATAAACCACACAGACACAACATCAGCCGACCGAGTATCGTTCTAAGGCTCATCGCTTTCATTCCTTGAGTGAGTGACTACCCAGGCCGCACGTGTACTTGGGTAGTTATTCCATTGCTAAAGCATGATCTGCACCGACAGCGACGTGTTCAGGCTCAACCGTTTCTGGAGTCTCCTCCGTTGTTATTCATGGACAGTGCATAGGGTTGGAAGGCATCGACTGCAGGCGAGCTCCGGCTTTTTCTGGCGGATGTGCGGCAGGTGCATCCTCCATGGTAGCCGACTGTTTAATATCGGCTAGGAGAACGCCGAAAAAGACTTCAAGCGATGGCGGCTCAAGATGAACTTTCCGGCCTATACCAGCCTCAACCCATTACCTGCCCAACAAGGAATATGAGGCCCTGCCATGAAAACCCTCATCAAACTCACCCTCGCCGCCACCCTCACCTGCGCCCTGCCCGCCTGGGCCGCTTGTACACCTGAGGAGGCGACCATCAAGCGTGAACAACTGGCGGATAAGGTTGCCAAGCTCACCGAACAGGATCCGTCCAAGGCCAAGGAGATGAATGACGAGTTGAAGGCTATGGATCTGGAAACATCCAGCAAGGAGGTGCCGGATAAGTGCCAGTTGATCGATAAGCGCCTGCAGGAGCTGGAAGAGGCGCAGAGGAAAGCGGAGTGATCGCCGAGCGAGCACGGCCAGCTTTTGTGGCGAGGGAGCTTGCTCCCGCTGGGTGCGAAGCGCCCCAAAACGCTGGCATCCGCGCATGAATCAAACCGTTTTGTTGGGGCTGCTGCGCAGCCCAGCGGGAGCAAGCTCCCTCGCCACAAGAGCCTGTGTTGTACGTAAGGCTGAGTAACCGCCCATAAAAAAACCGGACCCAAGGTCCGGTTTTTTTTAGCAAGCGCTAACGCAGCTTCACTCAGCCGCTGGCGCCTCTGGCTTGCGCCGCTTGAGCGGGGCCATGCCGTCCTTGCTGACCAGCGACGGGGCGTCGGACTTAGGGCGATTGGCGGTCTTGCGTTTGGTCGGCCCCTTGGCGCCGGCTTTTTTCTTGTCGCCCTTGGCGTCGACCTTTTTCTTCTTCACGCCAACGGCCTTGCCCGACGCCTTGACCTTCTTCGGTCCGCCGTAAGTACCTTTGACTTCCTTGATGGTGCGGCGCTCGAAGCTCTGCTTGAGGTAGCGCTCGATGCTCGACATCAGGTTCCAGTCGCCGTGGCAGATCAGCGAGATCGCCAGGCCGTCGTTGCCGGCGCGGCCGGTACGACCGATGCGGTGCACGTATTCATCGCCACTGCGGGGCATGTCGAAGTTGATGACCATGTCCAGGCCATCCACGTCCAGGCCGCGGGCAGCGACGTCGGTGGCGACCAGGATCTTCACGCCGCCCTGCTTGAGGCGGTCGATGGCCAGCTTGCGGTCCTTCTGGTCCTTCTCGCCGTGCAGCACGAACGCCTTGTAATCCTGGGCAACGAGCCGGCCGTAGATGCGGTCGGCCATGGCCCGGGTGTTGGTGAACACGATGGCCTTTTCGTAGGTCTCGTTGGCCAGCAACCAGTTGACGATCTGCTCTTTGTGCTGGTTGTGGTCGGCGGTGATGATCTGCTGCCGGGTGGTGGAGTTCAGTTGGCTGACCGCGTTGAGCTGCAAGTGCTCGGGGTTGTTCAGCACCTTGGCGATCATCTCGCGCAGGCCCGAACCGCCGGTGGTGGCGGAGAACAGCATGGTCTGCTGGCGGTTGACGCACTCGTCCACCAGGCGCTGCACGTCTTCGGAAAAACCCATGTCCAGCATGCGGTCGGCTTCGTCCAGCACCAGCACTTCGACTTCCTTGAGGTCGAGATTGCCGGCGTTCAACTGCTCGATCATCCGCCCCGGCGTGCCGATCAGGATGTCCGGCACCTTGCGCAGCATGGCGGCCTGGACCTTGAAGTCTTCGCCGCCGGTGATCAGGCCGGACTTGATGAAGGTGAACTGCGAGAAGCGCTCCACTTCCTTCAAGGTCTGCTGGGCCAGTTCACGGGTCGGCAGCAGGATCAGGGTCTTGATGCTGACGCGGATCTTGGCCGGGCCGATCAGGCGGTTGAGGATCGGCAGCACGAACGCGGCGGTCTTGCCGCTGCCGGTTTGCGCCGTTACCCGCAGGTCACGCCCCTGGAGCGCGAGCGGAATAGCCGCTGCCTGCACCGGCGTTGGCTCGACAAATTTAAGCTCGGCCACGGCTTTGAGCAGGCGTTCGTGCAGGGCGAATTGGGAAAACACGGGTGCTACCTCGAAGAAATGCAAAAAAACAGCTGCATAGGGTAACGGTTTCGAGCGCGAAGGCCGAGTTTCTTTATACAAACGGCGGTAAATCAGTGCTTTTTTATCAGCCGATATTGCATCAACGGTCACTTGAGCGGGCTTAAATGCTCTAATCGCCCCGTCGCGTCTCTATAGAAGAATCGTTTCGTCCATGGACATCAAACAACTCTGGGTCAACATTCAAGACCTCTGGGGTGCCCTTGACCAGCACCCGCTCCTGCATTCCAGCCTCGCCCTGATGTTGCTGCTGGTCATCGCCCTGGTGCTCGGACGCGTGGCGCGCTACCTGATCCTGCACGCCGCCAAGTTGCTTGGGCGCCAGCCGGCCTTGCATTGGGTCAACGACCTGCGCCAGAACAAGGTCTTTCATCGCCTGGCGCAAATGACGCCATCACTGATCATTCAATCCGGCCTGCACCTGGTGCCGGAACTGAGCAAGACCAGCATGATTTTCCTGGGTAATGTGGCCCTGGCGTTCACCATCCTGTTCATGGTGCTAAGCCTCAGTGCCCTGCTCAGCGCCCTGCTGGACGTCTACGCACGCACCGAACATGCGCGTACTCGCTCGATCAAAGGCTACGTGCAACTGACGAAGATGGTGCTGTATGTGTTTGGCGCGATCATCATCGTCGCCACGCTGATCGACCGCTCGCCACTGTTGCTGCTGTCGGGCCTGGGTGCGATGTCGGCGGTGATCCTGTTGGTCTACAAAGACACCCTGCTGTCGTTCGTCGCCAGCGTGCAGTTGACCAGTAACGACATGCTGCGGGTCGGCGACTGGATCGAGATGCCCCAGGTCGGCGCCGACGGTGATGTGGTGGACATCACGTTGCACACGGTCAAGGTGCAGAACTTCGACAAGACCATCGTCTCGATCCCCACCTGGCGCCTGATGTCCGAGTCATTCAAGAACTGGCGCGGCATGCAGCAGTCCGGTGGGCGACGGATCAAGCGCAGCCTGTTCATCGACGCGAGCGGCGTGCGTTTCCTGCATGACGAGGAGGAACAACGCCTGACCCAGGTCCGCCTGCTGACCGACTACATCAGCCGCAAGCAGGCCGAGCTCAAGGCCTGGAACGAGGCCCAGGGCAACGTCGCGGCGATGTCGGCCAACCGCCGGCGGATGACCAATCTCGGCACCTTCCGCGCCTATGCCCTGGCCTATTTGAAAAGCCACCCGGAGATCCAGCCGAACATGACCTGCATGGTCCGGCAGATGCAGACCACCGCCCAGGGCATCCCGCTGGAAATCTACTGCTTCACCCGCACCACCGCGTGGGCGGACTACGAGCGCATCCAGGGGGACATTTTCGATTACCTGCTGGCGGTGATGCCGGAGTTCGGATTGAACCTGTACCAGCAGCCGAGCGGCACGGACCTGCGCTCGGGGCTGCTGCCGGCAGTGCTGGGGGCGAGTCACCTGCCGGAGCCGCAGAAGCAGGTGGTTTGACCCTCACCACAAATCCCCCTGTGGGAGCGAGCCTGCTCGCGAAAGCGGAGTGCCAGACGACTGATATACCGACTGACACGACGCCTTCGCGAGCAGGCTCGCTCCCACAAAGGTTTTCAGTGTGAAGGCTGAGGTTTGCGTACCCCCAACCGACTGATCCACACCGCCATCAATATCACCGCCCCACCCAGCAGCAACCGCCCCAGCGCCTCATGCTGGTTCCAGATCAGCAGGTTCACCAACAGCCCCACCGGCACGTGCAGGTTGTTCATCACTGCCAGCGTCCCGCCGTTGACCAGGCACGCGCCCTTGTTCCACCAGTACAGCCCCAATGCGGTGGAAACCAGCCCGAGGAACACCAGCACACCCCATTGCAACGGGGCTTCGGGCCAGAAGTCTGGCTTGCCGAACAGCAGGAACGCCGGCAACGCCACCATCAGCGCACCGAGATAGAAATAGCCGAAACGCCGGTAATGCGGCAGGTCGCTCGGGTGACGGGCCACCAGGTGTTTGTAGAGCACCTGCCCGGCGGCATAGGTGAAGTTGGCCAGTTGCAGCAGCAAAAATCCCATGAAGAAATCCGGGTTGATCCGGTCATAACGAATCACCGCCGCACCGGCCACGGCCACCAGCGCCGCGATCAGCGCCCAGGGATTGAAGCGGCGGTTCAGCGCGTCTTCGATCAAGGTCACGTGCAGGGGCGTGAGAATGGTGAAAAGCAGCACTTCCGGCACGGTCAAGACCCGGAAGCTCAGGTACAGGCAGACGTAGGTCACGCCGAACTGCAAGGCCCCGATCAACAGCATGCCGCGCATGAATGACGGCTCCACCTGGCGCCAGCGGGTCAACGGAATGAACACCAGTCCCGCCAGCACCACGCGCACGAGCACCGCGAAATAACTGTCCACATGCCCAGCCAGGTACTCGCCGATCAGGCTGAAGGAAAACGCCTGGATCAAAGTCACAAACAGTAGATAGCCCATACCGCCCCTCGTTTCGAATGGCGGCGAAGATAGCGGTTTTGAACGGCGGGAGCGAGCGTGCTTGCGATTGCGGAGTGTCAGTCAACATCAATATTCTGACCCATCGCCATCGCGAGCAAGCTCGCTCCCACAGGTCCTCCACTAACTTGGAGTTTCATCCACGACCCAAGGATGGGCCTGGCGCTGGCGCCGATGGTTGGCAGCACGTTGAAGCACACGGGTCAACGCCTGAAAGTTCGCCGGCTTGGTCAGGATGTCGTCGGCACCCGCGGCCCTGAAACGTTCTATCTCGCTGGAAAAGGCGCTCGCGGTGAAGGCCACGATGTAGCAGGTATCGCCCCCCGGGAGTTCACGGATGCCATGGATGGCCTCCAGTCCGTCCATGACGGGCATGTTGATGTCCATGAAAATGATTTCCGGCGTCGAAACCCTGCACTGATCGACCGCTTCCCGCCCGTTGGATGCCAAGTCGGGTACATAGCCCAACTCTTGTAGCATCGCCATGGCAACTTTCTGGCTCACGGGATGATTTTCCACCAGCAGGATATCCAGCGGGTAATCCTCGGCAAAAGAGGCGTCGAAACTCACCGCGGCGCGATCGTTTCCGAGGGGTATTTCCGAGACTGAAAAAAGCGTTAGGGGAAGCGAGAAGCAAAACGTCGATCCAACCCCAGGCTGGCTGGTAAAGGACAAGGTCCCCTGCTGCGCCTCGATCAGTGTTTTGCAGATGGAAAGCCCCAGCCCACTCCCGGTAAAACCTTGGCTGACCGGCTCTTTAAACTGGGTAAAGGGCTTGAACAGACTGTTCTGCCGCTCAAGGGGAATGCCAATGCCGGTATCGCGGATGGAAAAGTCGAGCCGGGCTTGGGGGCCGTGGCCGATGGTGGAGACCGTGAGCGAGACCTCGCCGCTTTCGGTAAACTTGACGGCGTTGCCCAGCAAGTTGATCAATATTTGGCGAAGGCACTCGATATCGGTTTTGATCAAGGGCGGCACGTCCGCAGAAACCTTGGCCTCAAGGACGATTGGTTTACCCTGGATATTTTGTCGGATCATTTCAAGACTGGATGAAACCAGTGTTCTCACATCGAACACACAAGGCTTCAACTCAAGTTTGCCCGCTTCGATTTTTGCCAGATCGAGAATGTTATCAATAAGCGACAACAGCGTTCGTCCACTGCCATGAATCGTTTTTAACAGGCGGCGCTGCTCAGGATTCAGTTCGGACTTCGCCAGCAGCTCGGTCGCGCCGATGACGCCGTACATAGGGGTGCGAATCTCATGGCTCATGGTGGCCAGAAACCGGGTTTTAGAACGATCCGCCTCTTCGGCGGCATTTTTTGCCTGATTCAATACCTGTTCATTGACTCGCAGTTGCTGGACATGCGTACGCATGCGCAAAAGGATTAAAGCGAGAAAGACCAAAATGGCCAGGATGATATGGTAGAGGGAGTCATGACTGAGTTGTTGGTAGTACTCCGCCAAGGTAATTTCCGCCCCGACAACGTACACCGTACCGTCTTGTGATTTCAGAGGTACAAAGACCGCGCGAAAATCCCCCCAATGATCCGAGTAATCGATCCAGGTTGGCTCGGTGCGTTTGAAACTGTCGAGTAAGGCTTGGCTGGCATCGGGATACGGATCGAAAAAGCGCACGAAATTCCCCGCTTGGATTTCTTCCTTCGATGCGCTGGAGCTGACCAGATAAGCCTCTCCACCTCGCTGGATCACGCTATAGACAAAAGCAGTGCCCATGGACTCGTTGAAGTTGGAGAGCCGCTCGATGGTATCCCAGTCTTGCGCCTGGGATTTGGAACGTTTATCGACCAGATTGTCATGGTAACGGTCGCCGAGGATGGCCGAAGCGCCCAGCGCGGCATGCAGCAATTTATTGTTGATATTGTCAGTAAGGACGCTTTGCGTCTCGACATAGAGGTAGTAGATGTAGCCACTCGCCCCTAAGAGATAGGCCAGGAATAAGGCCCATGTTTTCCGTTTAACCTTGAACATATCACAGTCTCCCTACTGTAATTGCGCGCCTAAATTACCACAGCAGGCATCGAGAGATTTGCCCAATCCGGGTGACGCTACGGCCTGACCATTTCCAGTGCTCAGGACTTGAAAGACCGTCCATCTTAAGGCCGTTTTTTCCATTTCCCCAAAAAAAAGCCCGATCTCGCTAAAGCGTTCAATCGGGCTGATGCACTCAGGAGCAATAAGTGCAAAGGGAGGTTCGATGCGCAAAACGGTTTGAAGGGAAGCGCCAGGTCACTAAACCACCTGGCGATTATCCGAGGATTAACGGATCAGGCGACCTGGGACAGTTTGGCGTTGGCCTGATTCAACCCTTTCTCCTGGAAGTCGCCACCCAGGTTCATGCCCTCGGCATGGATGAAGGTCACGTCGTGGATCCCGATGAAGCCCATGACCTGGCGCAGGTAGGGTTCCTGATGGTCGGTGCTGCCACCGGCGTGAATGCCGCCGCGGGCGGTGAGCACGAAGGCGCGCTTGTCGGCCAGCAGGCCTTGGGGACCGGTGGGCGTGTATTTGAACGTCACGCCGGCACGCAGCACGTGGTCGAGCCAGGCTTTCAGGGTGCTGGGAATGGCGAAGTTGTACATCGGTGCTGCCATCACCAGTACATCGGCGGCCAACAGCTCATCGGTCAGTTGGCTGGAGCGTTCCAGCGAGGCGTTCTCAATGTCGTTGCGCTGCTCGGCCGGCTTCATCCAGCCGCCCAGCAGATTGGCATCCAGGTGGGGCACCGGGTTGATGGCCAGGTCACGAACGCTGATTTCGTCGGCCGGGTGCGCAGCTTTCCACTGGCTGATGAAGGTTTGGGTCAGTTGGCGGGAAACCGAGTCTTGCTGGCGGGCACTGCTTTCGATGATCAGAACGCGGGACATGGCTTGTAGGCTCCATCTGAGAATGTTGTCAGTCGATGGAGTGAAGGTTAAACGTGAGCATATCGATGAAAAAGCGCAAATAACTGCTGTAATGCATCGATATTTTCGTTTATAAGCGGAGCAAGCAATGTCAACTGCCCCGCCGCCGGCCTATTTCGGCTGACAGGTCAGCTTGATGCGCAGCTTGATGATGTTGCGGTTGAACTTGGCCGTGGCGTTCTTGAACTTGCCGGCGGCGACTTCGATCTTGCGGGTGCGCGGTGCCTCGGGACCGTTGCGGAACACGACGGTGCAGGCCGCATCGGTACTGCCGTAGTTGTTGACCTGGATGGAACCGATGTCGGCATCGGTGTCATAGGCGGTGTAGTCGATGCTCAGGCCGTTGAGGTGTTTTTCCACATCGATCGGGTAGGCAAACGCGGTCAGTGGCAGCAAGGCCAGCACCACACAACAGATTTTCTTCATTCGGCAGTCTCCACCAAGGGACCGCCAGCTTAGGACAAGAGGAGCTCGATATGAAAGCGCCCCGCGTGACCCTGGATCAATGGCGCACCCTGCAGGCGGTGGTCGACCACGGCGGTTTCGCCCAGGCCGCCGATGTGCTGCATCGCTCCCAGTCGTCAGTGAGCTACACCGTGGCCCGCATGCAGGATCAACTCGGCGTGCCGTTGCTGCGCATCGATGGACGCAAGGCCGTGCTGACCGAAGCCGGCGGCGTGCTGCTGCGCCGTTCGCGGCAATTGGTGAAACAGGCCAGCCAACTGGAAGACCTGGCCCACCACATGGAGCAGGGTTGGGAAGCGGAAGTGCGCCTGGTAGTCGACGCGGCCTATCCCAACGCCCGCCTCGTTCGCGCCTTGACCGCGTTCATGCCGCAAAGCCGCGGTTGCCGAGTGCGGCTGCGGGAAGAAGTGTTGTCGGGTGTCGAAGAAGTGCTGCTCGAAGGCGTGGCCGACCTGGCCATCAGCGGTTTCAGCATTCCCGGTTACCTGGGGGCGGAATTGAGCGATGTGGAATTCATCGCGGTGGCCCACCCCGAGCATGCCCTGCACCGTCTCAATCGGGAACTTAACTTCCAGGACCTGGAAAGCCAGTTGCAAGTGGTCATTCGCGACTCCGGCCGCCAGCAACCCCGGGACGTTGGCTGGCTCGGCGCCGAACAACGCTGGACCGTGGGCAGCCTGGCCACCGCCGCGAGTTTTGTCGGCAGCGGCCTGGGTTTCGCCTGGCTGCCCCGGCACATGATCGAGCGGGAACTCAAGGAAGGCGTGCTCAAGCGTCTACCCTTGGAACAGGGAGGCAGCCGCAACTCGACCTTCTATCTTTTTTCAAACAAGGAAAAACCCCTGGGCCCGGCCACGCAAATCCTGATCGAACTGCTGCGCACCTTCGACACCGCGCCGCTGGATGCCCCATTCGCCGCCCCTGAACAAGCCTGACAAGGACCTCGCCGATGGCCTATTTCGAGCACGAAGGTTGCAACCTGCACTACGAGGAATACGGCCACGGCGCGCCCGTGGTGCTGGTCCACGGGCTGGGTTCCAGCACCCAGGACTGGGAAAAGCAAATCCCGGTTCTGTCCGCCCACTACCGCCTGATCGTGATGGATGTGCGCGGCCACGGCCGTTCCGACAAACCCCGCGAGCGCTTCAGCATCGCCGGTTTCAGCGCCGACCTGAGCGCCCTGATCGAACACCTCGCCGTTGGGCCGGTGCATCTGGTGGGCTGGTCCATGGGCGGCATGATCTGTTTCCAACTGGCGGTGGATGAACCCGAACGGGTCAAGAGCCTGTGCATCGTCAACAGCGCGCCGGAAGTCAAAGTCCGCACGCCGGAAGATTGCTGGCAATGGTTCAAGCGCTGGAGCCTGATGCGCCTGCTCAGCCTGGAGACCATCGGCAAGGCCCTCGGTGCCAAGCTGTTCCCCAAACCTGAACAAAACGAGTTACGCCTGGAAATGGCCCGGCGCTGGGCAAAGAACGACAAACATGCTTATCTCGCCAGCTTCGATGCGATCGTAGGCTGGGGCGTTCAGGAACGACTTTCACAGGTTACCTGTCCAACCCTCGTCATCTGCGCCGACCATGACTACACCCCGGTGGCGCTGAAAGAAGCCTATGTAAAGCATCTGCCCAACGCACGGCTGGTGGTCATCGCCGATTCACGGCACGCTACCCCGCTGGATCAACCCGAACGCTTCAACCAAACCCTGCTCGACTTTTTGACCGCAACCGATACCACCACTCAGGATCACTGACCCCATGCTGAAAAAAATCGTCCTCGCCGCCGGCACCGTACTGTTCGCCGCCAACCTGATGGCCGCGACACCCGCCAAGGCACCGCATGTATTGCTGGACACCACCAACGGCCAGATCGAAATCGAACTGGACCCGGTCAAGGCCCCCATCAGTACCAAGAATTTCCTTGAGTACGTGGACAGCGGCTTCTACACCAACACGATTTTCCACCGCGTGATCCCGGGCTTCATGGCCCAGGGCGGCGGCTTCACCCAGCAGATGCAGCAGAAAGACACCAAGGCGCCGATCAAGAACGAAGCCAGCAACGGCCTGCACAACGTTCGCGGCACCTTGTCGATGGCCCGCACCTCCAACCCGGACTCAGCCACCAGCCAGTTCTTCATCAACGTGGCCGACAACGCCTTCCTCGACCCGGGCCGTGACGCTGGCTACGCGGTGTTCGCCAAGGTGGTCAAGGGCATGGACGTGGTGGACATCATCGTCAACTCCCAGACCACCACCAAGCAAGGCATGCAAAACGTGCCGATCGACCCTGTGATCATCAAGTCAGCCAAGCGCATCGACTGAACACACAGGGCAAGCCTGAGCGGTGCTGGCGACCCCGCGCCGCTCACAGCAATATAAGGAGAGCCCTGCCCGGGCTATGTACCCATGGTTTACCGCCGTTTTGAGAAACTGATCGACATCTTTCGCGACGCCCCTACCTCGGCCCCGCCGGACCGCGTCCTGCCCTTCTACACGTATTACCTGAAACAGGTCTGGCCAAGCTTCGCCGCGTTGCTGGTGGTGGGCCTGATCGGTGCGCTGATCGAGGTGGCGCTGTTCAGCTACCTGAGCCGCATCATCGACCTGACCCAGGCAACGCCCAGCGCGGATTTCTTCAAGCTCCACGGCCTCGAACTGGCGTGGATGGCTGTTGTGGCCCTGGTTTTTCGGCCTATCTTCGTGGCCCTGCATGATTTGCTGGTGCACCAGACCTTGAGTCCCAGCATGACCAGCCTGATCCGCTGGCAGAACCACAGCTACGTGCTCAAGCAGAGCCTGAACTTCTTCCAGAACGATTTCGCCGGACGCATCGCCCAGCGCATCATGCAGACCGGCAACTCCCTGCGCGACTCGGCGGTGCAGGCCGTGGACGCGCTGTGGCACGTGCTGATCTACGCCATCAGCTCACTGGTTCTGTTCGCCGAAGCCGACTGGCGCCTGATGATTCCGCTGCTGATGTGGATCGCCTCGTACATCGGTGCACTTTATTACTTCGTGCCACGGGTCAAGGAACGCTCCGTGGTGTCCTCCGATGCCCGCTCCAAGCTCATGGGACGGATCGTCGATGGCTACACCAACATCACCACCCTGAAGCTGTTCGCCCACACCAATTTCGAACAGCAATACGCCCGCGAAGCCATTGAGGAGCAGACTGAAAAAGCCCAACTGGCCGGCCGCGTGGTGACCAGCATGGACGTGGTCATCACCACCATGAACGGGCTGCTGATCGTGGGTACCACGGCCCTGGCCCTGTGGCTGTGGACCCAGTCGCTGATCAGCGTAGGCGCCATTGCCCTGGCCACGGGCCTGGTGATTCGCATCGTTAACATGTCCGGCTGGATCATGTGGGTGGTCACCGGCATCTTCGAAAATATCGGCATGGTCCAGGACGGTTTGCAGACCATCTCCCAGCCCGTCAGCGTCACCGACCGCGACGAGGCCAAGCCGCTGGCGGTGGCCCAGGGCGAGGTGCGTTTCGAGCATGTGGATTTCCACTATGGCAAGAAAAGCGGGGTCATCGGCGACCTGAACCTGGTGATCAAGCCCGGCGAGAAAATCGGCCTGATCGGCCCGTCCGGCGCGGGTAAATCCACCTTGGTCAACCTGCTGCTGCGCCTCTACGACGTACAGGGCGGGCGCATCCTCATCGATGGCCAGAATATCGCCGAAGTCGGCCAGGAAAGCCTGCGCGAGCGCATCGGCATGATCACCCAGGACACGTCGCTGCTGCATCGTTCGATTCGCGACAACCTGCTCTACGGCAAGCCCGACGCCACCGATGCGCAACTCTGGGAAGCCGTGCACAAGGCCCGGGCCGATGAGTTCATCCCGTTGCTGTCGGACGCCGAAGGCCGCACCGGCTTCGACGCCCATGTGGGTGAGCGCGGTGTGAAACTGTCCGGTGGCCAGCGCCAGCGCATCGCTATCGCACGGGTGCTGCTCAAGGACGCGCCGATCCTGATCATGGACGAAGCGACGTCAGCGCTGGACTCGGAAGTCGAGGCCGCGATCCAGGAAAGCCTTGAAACCCTGATGCAAGGCAAGACCGTGATCGCCATCGCCCACCGCCTCTCCACCATCGCCCGGATGGACCGCTTGGTGGTGCTGGAAAATGGCCGCATCGCCGAGACCGGCAGCCATGCCGAGTTGCTGGCCCATGGCGGGTTGTATGCGCGACTGTGGCAGCATCAGACGGGTGGATTCGTGGGGATCGACTGATCTCTGCCAGACACCACTGACCCCGTGGCGAGGGAGCTTGCTCCCGCTGGGGCGCGAAGCGCCCCCAAAATCTGAGTTCCAACACAATAAATACGTTGGACACCCAGCCTTATTGGGGCTGCTGCGCAGCCCAGCGGGAGCAAGCTCCCTCGCCACAGGGTCTGGTTTGAGTCCGCAATACTGAAAAATTCTGTCCAGGATCCATTTAGCCCACGCAGCCACCCCATACTCCCCGCCGACCACGGCCAAAACCGCCACAGTCCCTGACTCTGGCGGTTTTTTCATGCCGCTGGATTTGTCGATAAACCCTGCTGTACTCAGCCCAGGTTCTGGAGATGAACCTGTCGTAATGCTGCTGGGATGCACAACCGAATATCACGACTGTTTTATCAAGGAAACTTATGTCTTTACTCAAACGTTCAACGACTGAGTTGTTGGGTACGTTCTGGCTGGTGCTGGGCGGCTGCGGCAGCGCGGTATTGGCCGCCTCCGGGATTGGCGTGCTGGGGGTGGCCCTGGCCTTCGGCTTGACGGTATTGACCATGGCGTTCGCCATCGGTCATATCTCGGGTTGCCATTTGAACCCGGCCGTTTCGTTGGGCTTGTACGTGGGGGGTCGTTTTCCAGCCAAGGAACTGCCTGCCTACATCATCGCCCAAGTTATCGGCGGGGTGCTGGCCGCCGCGTTGATCTACTTCATCGCCAGCGGCAAGGAAGGTTTTGACCTGGCGGCGTCCGGCCTGGCCTCGAACGGTTACGGCGAGCATTCGCCCGGTGGGTATTCGATGGCGGCCGGTTTCGTCACCGAACTGGCAATGACGGCGATGTTCATCCTGATCATCCTCGGCGCCACCGATAAACGCGCGCCGTCCGGACTGGCACCGATTGCCATCGGCCTGGCCCTGACGCTCATTCACCTGATCTCGATCCCGGTCACCAACACATCCGTCAACCCGGCCCGCAGCACGGGTCCGGCGCTGCTTGTCGGCGGCTGGGCCATCGAGCAATTGTGGCTGTTCTGGGTGGCACCGCTGCTGGGCGCCATCATCGGTGGTGTCTCGTACCGCTGGCTGGGTCAGGAAAGCCGCTGAGTCATTCCCGCAAAAATCAGCACTGCCGATAAGGCAGTGCTGTTTTCGCTTCTTCGGCATACGCCAGCACGCCCTCCTGCTCCCTCATGAGGAAGTCCGCCACTGCCGCCTTCAAGCCCGGGTGGCGCAGGTAATGCCACGAGCGAGTAATCACCGGCTCGAACCCGCGAATCAATTTGTGCTCACCCTGGGCACCGGCGTCAAAGCGCTGCAAACCGTGGGCAATCGCGTAGTCCATACCCTGATAGAAACAGGTCTCGAAATGCAGGCGATCGAACTCCGCCAGGCAGCCCCAGTACCGCCCGTAGAAACTGTCACCGCCCACCAGGCTGAACGCCATCGCCACCGGCCGTGAACCTTGCTTGGCCAATACCACGCGAATGGCCTCGGGCATGCGCTCGGCCAGCAAGCTGAAGAATGTCCGGGTCAAGTAAGGCGCCTGCCGTCGTATCGCGTAGGTATTGGCATAACAGGCGTAGACAAAATCCCACTGCGCCTCGTCCAGTTGACCGCCTTCCAGCCACTCGAACTCGATCCCCTGCCCCGCCACCTGCTCGCGCTCCTTGCGCATCTGCTTGCGCTTGCGGGAACTGAGGGCATCGAGAAAATCCTGGAAGTCCCGATAACCGCGGTTTTGCCAGTGATATTGGCAGCCAATCCGCTGCAGCCAGCCTTCTTGCCCGGCGAGCGCCGCGTCGGTGAAGGCATCGGTGAAGTTGATGTGGGCGCTGGAAAGCCCTTCGATTTCCAGATAACCCGGCAGGCTGCCCAGCAGCACCAGGCCGTCCTCCACCCGCGCCGCCAATAATCGCGGCCCACTGACCGGGCTGAACGGCACCGCTGTCAGCAGCTTGGGGTAATAGTCGATGCCGGCGCGGGCGCAAGCGTCGGCCCAGCCGTGGTCGAACACGTATTCACCGTAGGAATGCCACTTGCGGTAACTGGGCAAGGCCGCCAGCAGACGACCGTCTTCAATGTGCAGCAAATGCTCGGCTTGCCAACCGGATTGCGGGCCCAGGCTGGCGCTGTCTTCCAGCGCGCTCAGGAAGGCATGACTCAGGAAAGGCTGGTTGACGGGCACCAACGCGTCCCACTCCAGAGGCGCGATGGCGGACAGGCTGTCCAAGACGTGAAGCGGCATGCGGTTCCTCGAGAGCCAAACGATGGATGGAACGAGTATCGCCGATCCTGACCGGGCGCACATAAAAAAACCCCGCCAGGGGCGGGGTCGAAAGGAGCATTAACGGATGAAAGTGCAGCGGTGTATCAAATCAAAACGTTTTAGAACACGTACTGGGCACGGACAACAAAACCGTCGCCATCGTCATCGCCATTGGCGTTGGTGACTTTGTCGGTCTTGGCCTTGACGTAGGCGCCGGTGATTTTCACCGCTTCGTTGGCGTACCAGTTCACGCCCAGGTTGTGCACCTTGGCTTCGGCATCGCCGACTTCACGGGTTGCCGAGGCAGTGGTGATGTTGTCGTCTTCGACGGTCATGCTGTCGAAGCGGTAGAACACTTCCCAGGCGCCGATGGATTTGTTCTGAGGCTTGATGGCGTCGAACTTGCCGACTTTATAGCCACGGGATTCACCGGTGATGGTGTAGGCACCCTGGACGTAGAAGCCGTGGCCTTTGAGGTCTTCGAAGGCGTCGCTGTCAGCCTTGGTCTTGCGGGAGATGTATTCACCTTGGATCGACGCTGGGCCCATGGCGAAAGCGGCTTCCAGGCCGAAGGCGGTGTCGGTGTCGTAGGAACCGGCCGGCGAGTTGTTGGCGCCGCCCAGGACCGGACGGTTACCGTTAGGACCGGCATCGTTGCCGCCCAGGGTTTCAACGCCACGCATGCCCAAGCGGGAGCGGTAACGCGCGTCGAATGAGGTGTCCGAAACGTCGCGGGAGGCCACGTTCAAACCGAAGTGCAGCACGTTGCCGGCTTCGTGCATCGGGGCGAACACGAAGCGACCGTTGGCTTGCTTGATGCTGTTGCCGTCGGTGTCGTCGGTGTCTTTGCTGAATACACCGGCCGAGGCGTAGAACGAATCGGCGAAGGTGCTGGAAGCCTGGATGCCCAGGCCGTTCTGATGGCCGTTGGCCCAGTCGATCAGGTCGTAGGCGGCGTTACGCTCAGGCGCGGTTACCCACTTGGAGCTGGTGGCTTTTTCCAGGCCGAAGTCGGGGTCGAAGCGACCGACTTTGATCGAAACGGGCTTGAAACCGTTATAGGCCAGGGACGCTTCGTCAAAGTAGCCGTTGTCGGAGTCGCCACTGTTGTGGGCGAAATCGTAGTTGATGGTGTAGGCCCAATCCGTGTACAGCACACCCGACAGCTCCAGGAAGCCACGACGGATGTAAGCCGCATCGGCCTTGTCGCCATTGTCGGTGTAGATACCGTCGAACTGGCTGTAGTCAGCCTGCAAACGACCGCCGAGCTTGAAGCTGAACTCTTTGTCAGTGGTAGCGACCTCAAGGCCGCCCTTGGTTTTGACCACGATATCGGCGCCGTCGGTGGTGACGGTGCCGGCGAAAGCCTGGGCGGTTACTGCCATTGCCAGTGCGCTGGCGGCAACACCTGCGAAGTGCTTACGGATCATCGAAGAATTCCCCTGTTGGTAGTCTATGCGTTAGAAAACACGCGGAACTGGGCCCGCTGGTGTTGGGAGGGGATCTTGGCGGCCGGTTGTGTCAGGCGAGTTGCTATCACATAAAGATTTTATGACAGCGGAACTTTTTACTTCGAATGGGAATAACCAGTACCGCTATGGAGACCCTGTGGGAGCGAGCCTGCTCGCGATAGCGGTGGGTCAATTAACATCAATGCTGGCTGATCCGCCGCTATCGCGAGCAGGCTCGCTCCCACAAAGGGTCGGTGGGTGTATCGAGGGGTTCAGCGGCTGTTTTTACGGCGTTCGGCGGCGAGTTTCTCGGCGAGGTGATCCAGGTCGGGAATCGGTGGCTGCGGCAGTTTTTTGAGGGTCGCCTGCATCAGGCGCATCTGGCGGATGAACCGTCGGCAATTGGGGCAGAACATCAGGTGATGACGCACCAGCAGGCGTTCACGAAAGCTCAGTTGTCCGTCGAGGTAGTCGCTGGAGCGGGCCACTTGTTCCTTGCAGGTCAGCATTCGCCGGTTTCCTCGAAATGTTCAACAGTCGCGAAGACCTTCAATCGGGCGCGATGCAACAGCACGCGTACATTGGAGAGCGAAATGTCCAAAAGATTACAGATTTCGTCCAACTCCAGGCCCTGTTGTTCCCGCAGGGTCAGTACGCTGCCTTGCAGTTCCGACAGGCTGGACAAGGTGTGTTCCAGGCAATCACGTAATTCACCCTCGGTGAGCAGCGCTTCGGGCGTGTCCTGGTGCCAGGCGAACGGCGCCAGCAGCCAGTGCCCGTCAGCGGCGAAACGCTCATCGCCAAGGGTGCCGTGGGGCGCCGGAAGGTCGTCGAGCAACACTTCCCGCCGGTTCTGTTTGTAACGTCCCTTGGCGGCGTTGGCCGTGATGGTCAGCAGCCAGGTCTTGAGGCTGGAACGTCCCTGGAAACCATTGAGATTGCGCACCACCGACAGCCACGCGTCCTGTACCACTTCGTCGGCATGGCGGCTGCCGACGATGGCATAGGCCACGGCGCGCATCGGGCTCTGGTAGGCGCTGACCAGTTCCTTGTAGGCCTGCTGCTCACCGGCCAGGAGGCGTTGGAGCAGGAGGGTGTCGTCGGTGACTGTCATTCAACATCCCAAGATCTGCAAGACTGCGATGCTTCTGTGGCGAGGGAGCTTGCTCCCGCTCGGTTGCGCAGCAACCGCAAAATCTTGGGGCCGCTTCGCCCGAAGCGTCGGACCGGCCCAGCGGGAGCAAGCTCCCTCGCCACAAAAGCTCCCCCCACAGCAAGCGCCCATGCCCAAAAATCTGGACCAGACCAGATCAATGCTTACGCAAAATCACGCTGCCAATCGAATAACCGGCGCCAAACGAACTGAGGACAGCGACCGAACCGCTGGGCAGGTCGTCCTGGTAGGTGTGGAATGCAATCACCGAACCGGCCGAACTGGTGTTGGCGTAGCGGTCGAGGATCACCGGGGCTTCTGCTTCGGTGGCTTCGCGCCCCAGCAGTTTGCGCACGATCAGATGGTTCATGCTCAGGTTGGCCTGGTGCAGCCAGAAACGTTTCACGTCGCCAACGCTCAACTGGTTCTCGTCCAGGTGGGCACCGATCAGTTCGGCCACCATCGGACAGACATCGCGGAACACCTTGCGGCCTTCCTGGACGAACAGTTTGTCGCGACTGCCCATGCCCTCTTCCGCGGTGCGGTTGAGGAAGCCGAAGTTGTTGCGAATGTTGTTGGAGAACTTGGTCAGCAGCTTGGTACTGACCACGTCGAACTGGTACGGCGAGGTCGCCAGGTCGGCGCGTTCGATGATCACGGCAGTGGCCGCGTCGCCGAAGATGAAGTGGCTGTCGCGGTCACGGAAGTTCAGGTGGCCGGTGCACACTTCCGGGTTGACCATCAAGATCGCCCGGGCCTGGCCCAGTTGCACGCTGTTGGCCGCGGCCTGGATGCCGAAGGTTGCCGAGGAACAGGCCACGTTCATGTCGAAACCGAACCCTTCGATGCCCAGGGCTTCCTGGACTTCGATGGCGATGGCCGGGTACGCACGCTGCAGGTTGGAGCAAGCGACGATCACCCCGTCGATGTCGGCGGCCGTACGGCCGGCGCGCTCCAGGGCCTGTTTGGCGGCGCCGACGGCCATTTCGCAGAGCACCGACCACTCATCGTTGGAGCGCTCGGGCAGGCGTGGGGTCATGCGTTGCGGATCGAGAATACCGTCCTTGTCCATGACAAAGCGGCTCTTGATGCCGGAAGCCTTTTCGATGAACGCGGCGTTGGATTCGGTCAAGGCCTCGACTTCACCACGCTCGATGGCAGCGACGTTATCAGCGTTGAATTGGGCGACATAGGTATTGAAAGATTGCACCAGCTCTTCGTTGGAGATGCTGTTGGCCGGGGTGTACAGGCCGGTGCCGCTGATGACGACGTTATGCATGGGTCGTGTCTCTGATCTGTTCAGGCAGAAAGTATTGGCACCGACGTACCAACACGCAAAGGGACTTTTCCCATCCGGGGAAGCAGCCCTGGCATCGCTTTATTCCGATCCGCCCGTGGCATTGAAGCTCAAAACCACGGAACCGGCATTTATAGGCGCCAAGTTTGCCATAAACGCTGGGGTTTGGCCCATTCTCCCTTACTTACGACAAAAAACCTGTGGGAGCGGGCTTGCTCGCGAAAGCGGTTGTACATTCACTATAAATGCAAGCTGATCCACCGCCTTCGCGAGCAAGCCCGCTCCCACAGGGGGTATGTGTGGTGTCCAACTTATCTGATCAACCCTCCACCTGCCCCCATTGCTTGCCCAGGCGCTTATCGGAAATCGGCACCTTGGTGCCCAACTGCTGCGCGAACAACGACACCCGGTATTCCTCCAGCCACCAGCGGTACAGTTCCAGTTGCGGGTCGCGCTTGCCTTCCTGGGCGTGTTTGCTGGCGCGGGCCTGGTATTGGGCCCAGAGGTTCGACAGTTCGCCGCTCCAGACCCGGTCCTTCTGCACTTGGCTGCCGAGTTTCTCGAAGCGTTGTTCGATGGCCTTGAGGTAGCGCGGCAGTTCCTTGAGCCACTGATGCGGGGTTTCCCGCACGAAGCCCGGGTACACCAGGTGACTGAGTTGCTGCTTGATGTCGTTCAGCGCCACGGCCTGGGCCAGGTCGATCTTGCCCTTGAAGCGCTTTTGCAGGCCGTGCCAGAGCTTGAGGATGTCCAGGGTCAGCTTCGCCAGGCGTTCGGCGTGCTCGGTCCAGCCGCCGCGCTTGCGCTCGGCCAGGCCGGCCAGGGCGGCGCCGTCACGGGGTAGGCTCGCTTCACCTTCGAGCACGCAGCTGTCGAGGCTGGCGAGCAGGATGTCTTCCACCAAGCCATCGATGCGGCCCAAGTCGCGGTACAGCAAACCCAGCTCCGTCAGGCCCGGCAACTTGCCACGCAGGAACTTGGCCGATTCGGCCAGTTGCTGCATGAGCAAGCGCTGCAAGGCGCGGCGATGCTGGAATTCGGCTTCGGCCGGCGTCGGGAAACGCCCTTCCTTGACCACGCCGCCCTCTTCCACCAACGCCGGGTACACCGTCATCGACAGCCCGGCGATCTTCTGTTGGGTTTTCTCCGCCACTGGCGCGAAGACCTTCGCCTCCACCGGCGCCTGGCTTTTCGCCGTTTGCGGCACGGCCAAGGCCGCCTGGCTGGCTTCGGCAAAGCGTGCCGTCAGCTCGGCCAGGTCGCGGCCCTCGCCGAGGAACTTGCCCTGGCCGTCGACGATTTCCAGGTTCATGCGCAGGTGGCTTTCGACCTGCTGGGCCGCTTCGGCCCAGGCTTCGTCGCTGACCCGCGCCCCGGTCATGCGCAGCAGCTCACGGCCCAAGGCCTGCGGCAACGAACCCTCGGCGAAGGTGATGCGCTGCAACGCCGCCTTGACGAAATCCGGCACCGGCACGAAGTTCTTGCGCAAGGCCTTGGGCAGGTTGCGCACCAGGGCGATGCACTTGGCCTCGATCATCCCCGGAACCAGCCATTCCAAGCGCTCCGGCGGCAGCATCGGCAGCAATGGCGCCGGAACCCGCAGCGTCACGCCGTCACGGGGATGGTTGGGTTCGAAGTGATAGCTCAGCGGCAAGGTCAGGTCACCGACGCGCAAGGTGTCGGGGTACTGCGTGGCGGTGACTTCGCTGGCCTCGCGGGCCAGCACGTCTTCCTCGCGCATGATCAGCAATTGCGGGTCTTTCTGGCTGTTGATCCGGTACCAACTGTCGAACGTTGCGGTCTGGTGAATCTCGGCCGGCAAACGGGCGTCGTAGAACGCAAACAGGGTTTCTTCGTCGGCCAGGATGTCGCGGCGACGGGCCTTGGCTTCCAGCTCGTCGAGCTGCTCCAGCAAGCGCGTATTGGCCCCCAGGCACTTGGCCTTGGACTGGATTTCCCCGCGCACCAGCGCTTCGCGGATGAACAGCTCACGGGACACCACCGGGTCCACCGGTCCGTAGTGCACCGGTCGGCGACCGACGACGATGAGCCCGAACAGCGTGATCTGCTCATAAGCCACCACTTGCCCGCGCTTCTTCTCCCAATGGGGTTCGAAGTGGTTTTTCTTGATCAGGTGCCCGGCCAGCGGCTCGATCCAGTCCGGCTCGATCTTCGCCACCATGCGCGCGTACAACTTGGTGGTTTCCACCAGCTCGGCGGTCATCAGCCACTGCGGACGCTTCTTGCCCAGGCCCGACGAGGGGTGGACCCAGAACCGCCGTTGGCGGGCGCCGAGGTAATCACCGTCCTCGGTTTTCTGGCCGATCTGGCTCAACAACCCCGACAGCACCGCCTTGTGCAGTTTCGGGTAGTCGGCCGGGTCTTTGTTGAGGCTCAACTGCATATCGCGGCAGATCAAGCTCAACTGGCGATGGGAATCGCGCCACTCGCGCAGGCGCAGGTAGTTGAGGAAGTTCTTGCGGCACCAGTTGCGCAGCGGGCTGGCGGTCAGGGCCTGGCGCTGCTCTTCGAAACCGCGCCACAGGTTGACCAGCCCAGCGAAGTCCGAGTCGGCATCCTTCCATTGGGCATGGGCCTGGTCGGCCGCTTGCTGCCGTTCCGGCGGACGCTCGCGCGGGTCCTGGATCGACATGGCGCTGGCGACGATCAGCACTTCCTGGAGGCTGCCCAGCTTCGCCGCTTCCAGCAGCATGCGGCCCATGCGCGGGTCCACCGGCAGGCGCGCCAACTGCCGACCCAGCGGTGTCAACTGGCTGTTGCGGTCCACCGCCGAGAGTTCTTGCAGCAGGTTGAAACCGTCGCTGATGGCCTTGCCATCCGGCGGCTCGATGAACGGGAAATCGGTGATCTCGCCGAGGCGCAGGTGCAGCATCTGCAGGATCACCGCCGCCAGGTTGGTGCGCAGGATTTCGGGATCGGTGAATTCCGGCCGTCCAAGAAAATCTTCTTCGCTGTACAGGCGCACGCAAATCCCTGGCTCGACCCGCCCGCAGCGACCCTTGCGCTGGTTGGCGCTGGCCTGGGAAATGGCCTCGATGGGCAGGCGCTGGACCTTGGCCCGATAGCTGTAGCGACTGATGCGTGCGGTACCGCTGTCGATCACGTAGCGGATGCCCGGCACAGTGAGCGAGGTTTCGGCGACGTTGGTCGCCAACACCACTCGACGGCCCGGGTGGGACTGGAAAATCCGCTGCTGTTCGGCCGGCGACAATCGCGCATACAACGGCAGAATCTCGGTGTGCTTGAGCTGGGCCTTGCGCAGCATTTCGGCCGCGTCGCGAATCTCCCGCTCGCCCGGCAGGAACACCAACACATCCCCAGGGCTGCGGCGCTCGCTGCGCTCGTAGGCGGCGATTTCGTCGACGGTGGCGAGGATCGCCTGGTCGACGGTCAAGTCGTCCTCGACCCGGTTGCCCTCTTCGTCCTGCTCCAGGGTCAGCGGGCGATACCAGGTTTCCACCGGGAAGGTACGACCCGAGACTTCGACGATCGGCGCGTCATCGAAGTGCTTGGAAAAGCGTTCCAGGTCGATGGTCGCCGACGTGATGATGACTTTCAGGTCCGGACGGCGCGGCAGCAAGGTCTTGAGGTAGCCGAGCAGGAAGTCGATGTTCAGGCTGCGTTCGTGGGCTTCGTCGACGATGATTGTGTCGTAGCGTTCGAGGTAGCGATCATTCTGGATTTCGGCCAGCAGGATGCCGTCGGTCATCAGCTTGATCAGGGTGTTGGCGTCGCTCTGGTCTTCGAAGCGGACCTGATAACCCACCAGCGCCCCCAACGGCGTGGCCAGTTCCTCGGCCACGCGGCTTGCGACACTGCGGGCGGCGATGCGGCGCGGCTGGGTGTGGCCGATCAAGCCATGCTGGCCACGACCGATTTCCAGGCAGATCTTCGGCAATTGCGTGGTTTTGCCCGAGCCGGTCTCGCCGGCGATGATCAGCACCTGGTGCTTGAGCAGCGCTTGCTTGATTTCGTCGCGCTTGGCGGCAATCGGCAAATTATCGTCATAACGGATCACCGGCAGGCTCGCCTTGCGCGCCAGCACCTGATCGCACGACGCCTGCATCCGCGCCACCCACTGGGCCAGCTTGGCCTCGTCGGGCTTCTTGCGCAGCTCGAGCAACTGCCGCCGCAACCGGTGACGGTCGGCGAGCATGGCGTGGTCGAGGTTTTTCAGCAGTTTGTCGATAGCGGGGGCTTGGTCAGTCATCAGGTACGCAAGGGTCGTCGGTTTGAGCAAGGGGGCGATTGTCGCAGATTTGCGGCTATTGCGCCGAGCACCAGAAGCGGCCCCACCACCCTCCCACAGGAGGGTTTGTGCCAAGGCTGGGCTTTTGTGGCGAGGGAGCTTGCTCCCGCTGGGGTGCGAAGCAGCCCCCAGCAGTATTCGGCACCGCGATGTGACGGACAGAACGCAGGGGCCTGCTGCGCAGTCCAGCGGGAGCAAGCTCCCTCGCCACAAAAGCCACAAAAGCCACACAAACCACACAAACCACACAAACCACAGAACACAGAACACAGAACA
>NZ_JABWRA010000054.1:0-43578 GCF_014268705.1 Pseudomonas sp. SWRI179
GATCTTGGGTGTTCATGAGTCTTGTGTTCACCGCAGATCCATTGTGGGAGCGGGCTTGCTCGCGAAGGCGGTGGATCAGTTTGCGGTGATGTTGGATGTGCCAGCCTCTTCGCGAGCAGGCTCGCTCCCACAGGGGATCTTGGGTGTTCATGAGTCTTGTGCTCACCGCAGATCCATTGTGGGAGCGAGCCTGCTCGCGAAGGCGGTGGGTCAGTTGGCGGTGATGTTGGATGTGCCGACCTCATCGCGAGCAGGCTCGCTCACAGGGGATCTTGGGTGTTCATGAGTCTTGTGTTCACCGCAGATCCATTGTGGGAGCGGGCTTGCTCGCGAAGGCGGTGGATCAGTTTGCGGTGATGCTGGATGTGGCGGCCTCATCGCCGTTACCGCAGCAATGGATATACACACCAACCCTAAGAACGCGGTCAATCTTCCAAACGAGAAAACCGTCGAGCAATATCATTTCCAGTAAGCTCAGCAACCGCCCCCTGCAAATCACCAGACAACCGAATCGAAACGAAATACGGCCGCTCCCCCCCATCAAACCAATGCGGCATACCAGCAGGCACCGTGATCAAATCGTTCCTTTCACACAATACAGCGAAGACATAATCGCCAATGTGCAGGTTAAACAACCCTCGACCACTGACGAAAAACCGTACCTCGTCCTGGCTATGGCGATACTCATCAAGCCACTCAGCCTGCGGCTCGGCCTGTTCCGAGTGATCGCTTCTAACGCTAACCACATCGACCGCAACATACCCCCGCTCAGTCATCAACCCATCGATCTGAACCTGGTAAGCCGCAATGATCTCCTCCTCACTGGCACCCGGCTGGATTTTCACCGCCGCTTCCCAACGATCAAAACGAACACCTTGCTCAGCCAACGTCGCGGCAATGTCCTCGAAGTGGGTCAACACCTTGTTCGGAATCTCAGGGCTCGAAACGTGATAGACGGACAGGCTACTCATGAAAATGGCTCCAGCAAATTAACGGTTCGAAGGCTCATGGCCGGTCCTCTTGCATACGTGTCGCAATGATAACGGCTGCCGCAAAGGCCGCGAGGCTGGCGAGGCTGAACGTCCAACTGGCGCCCAGGGCATTCCAACTGTAGCCGGAATACAACGCGCCCAAGGCCCCGCCCGTGCCGGCCAGCGCCGCATACAGCGCCTGCCCCTGGCCTTGCTGGCGAGGGCCGAAGCTGCGTTGCACGAAATGGATGGCGGCGGCGTGAAAGCTGCCGAAGGTCGCCGCGTGCAACACCTGGGCAAACAACAATACCCAGAGAAATTCGGCCAGCGAACCCAGCAACAACCAGCGCAACGCCGCCAGCAGGAAACTCGCCAGCAGTACCCGGCGCACGGAAAACCGCGCCAGGATCCGGCTCATCAGCAGGAAGACCAACACCTCTGCCACCACGCCGACCGCCCAGAGCAGGCCGATCAAACCGCGACTGTAGCCCAGGCGTTCGAGGTGCAACGTCAGGAAGGTATAATACGGCCCGTGACTCACCTGCATCAGGCCCACGCAGGTGTAGAACGCCAGTACGCCAGGGTTGCGCAGTTGCCGCAGGAAGCCCTCCCCCGCGACTCGCGGCCCCTGCAATGGTTGGGCATTGGGCACCCAGAAACTGGCAAGGACGATGCCGGCCATGATCAACACCAGGGCCACCGGGTAGATGTCCAGGCTCAGCCATTCGAACAAGCGACCGAGCACGACCACAGTGATGATGAAACCGATGGAGCCCCACAGGCGGATCTGGCTGTAGCGCGAGGCCTGCCCGCTCAGATGGGCCAAGGTAATGACTTCGAACTGCGGCAACACCGCGTGCCAGAAAAATGCGTGTAACGCCATGACCATCGCCAGCCAGGCGTAGCTTTTGTCGATGAAGATCAGCGAGAAGGCCAACAGCGTGCAGATCGCGCCAAACCGCACGATTGCCAGGCGTCGGCCGGTGTAATCCCCCAGCCAACCCCAGATGTTCGGCGCCACGCAACGCATCAGCATGGGGATGGCCACCAGCTCGCCGATGCGCGCCGCGTTGAACCCCAGGTGATCGAAATACAGCGCCAGGAACGGCGCCGTCGAACCGAGCAGCGCGAAATAGAACAGATAGAAGCTGGAAAGCCGCCAGTACGGCAGTGCCGCCACGGTCGTCAGGCCACGGCGACTGGCAGGCCGACCATCAAAGCTGCCCCAGCACCGGGGTGCTGACGCGCACGTCGGCGTTCTGGCCGCGATGACGCAGCAGGTGATCCATCAGCACGATGGCCATCATCGCCTCGGCGATGGGCGTGGCACGAATGCCGACGCAGGGGTCGTGACGGCCCTTGGTGATCACATCGACCGGGTTGCCATGGATATCGATGGAGCGCCCCGGCGTGGTGATGCTGGACGTCGGCTTCAAGGCCAGGTGCGCCACGATCGGCTGGCCCGAGGAAATGCCGCCGAGGATGCCACCGGCATTATTGCTGAGGAAACCCTCAGGCGTCAGTTCGTCACGGTGCTCGGTGCCACGCTGGGCGACGCAGGCAAAACCGGCGCCGATTTCCACGCCTTTCACCGCGTTGATGCTCATCAGCGCATGAGCCAGCTCGGCGTCGAGGCGGTCGAAGATCGGCTCGCCAAGGCCCGGCATCACGCCTTCGGCGACCACGGTGATCTTTGCGCCGACCGAGTCCTGGTCCCGGCGCAGTTGGTCCATGTAGGCCTCGAGTTCTGGCACCTTGTCCGGATCGGGACAGAAAAAGGCGTTCTGCTCCACCGAGTCCCAGGTCTTGAACGGGATTTCGATGGGGCCCAACTGACTCATGTAACCACGGATGACGATGCCCTGGCTGGCCAGGTACTTCTTGGCAATCGCCCCGGCCGCCACGCGCATGGCGGTTTCCCGGGCCGAGCTGCGACCGCCGCCACGGTAGTCGCGCTCACCGTATTTGTGGTGGTAGGTGTAGTCGGCGTGGGCCGGGCGGAACAGGTCCTTGATGGCCGAGTAGTCCTTGGACTTCTGGTCGGTGTTGCGAATCAACAGGCCGATGGCGCAGCCGGTGGTGCGCCCTTCGAACACGCCGGAGAGGATCTCAACTTCATCGGCTTCCTGGCGCTGGGTGGTGTGGCGGCTGGTGCCGGGCTTGCGGCGGTCCAGGTCACGCTGCAGGTCGTCCAGGGAAATCTCCAGGCCCGGCGGGCAGCCGTCGACAATGGCGACCAACGCCGGGCCATGGCTTTCGCCCGCGGTGGTGACAGTGAACAGCTTGCCGTAGGTATTGCCGGACATGCAGGGTGCTCCGTGAAAAACGCTGAGAGACTCAACCTTGGATTCGTAGTGGGCGCCAGTATACGCAGGCTCCCCGCGTAGTTCATCCTCGAACCTTATCGGCGGCCACCAGTCCAACCGGCACCCTCGCAACTAATGGCGTGATGATGTTAAAGCTGCTAGCCCTAAGCCTTACCTTGTTCACCGGCCTGTTTTCCTGCCTGGCCCAGGCCACGGTGCTGCAACGCCCGATCAGCCTCGACACCGGCAATGGCGAACTATTCGGCTCATTGTTGCTGCCCAAGTCCGACACGCCCGTGCCGGTTGTCCTGATCATTTCCGGATCCGGTCCTACAGACCGCGACGGTAACAACCCCGAGGGCGGGCGCAACGACAGCCTCAAGCGCCTGGCCTGGGTCCTGGCCAGGCACAACATTGCCAGCGTGCGCTATGACAAACGCGGCGTGGCCGCCAGCCTCGCAGCGACGCCGGACGAGCGCAACCTGAGCGTCGAGGCCTATGTCGCCGATACCGTGGCCTGGAGCCGCAAGCTCGCCGCCGACCCACGCCTGGGCCCGTTGATCCTGCTGGGCCACAGCGAAGGCGCGTTGATCGCCAGCCTCGCCGCGCCCCAGGCCAACGCGGCGGCGGTCATTTCCCTGTCCGGCAGTGCCCGACCAATCGACCAGGTACTGCGCCAACAATTGAGCAACCGCCTGCCACCGCCGCTGATGTTGCGCAGCAATGAGCTGCTCGACAGCCTCAAGGCCGGGCGACTCGACGACAACGTGCCGACGCAACTGCGAGTGATTTTCCGCCCCAGCGTACAACCCTACCTGATCTCGTTGTTCCGCCAGGACCCGGCCCGGGCCTTCGCCGCGTTGAAGATGCCGGCCTTGATCATCCAGGGCAGCAACGACATCCAGGTCAGCGTCGATGATGCCCGGCAGTTGAAAGCCGCCAAGCCCGACGCCGAACTGGCGCTGATCGAGGGCATGAATCACGTGATGCGCATCGTGCCCAACGACGTGAAACGGCAACTGGCCTCCTATAAGGACCCCAACTTGCCCCTGGCGGCCGAACTCGGTGCGCGGATTCTGCGTTTTATTGACTCGTTAGCCGCGCGTTAGGCGGTTTTAGTCGATTTAATTTCAGTAATGGCAAAAATGGCCGATAACCCGGTGTCGGATAGCGCAATGGCTACCGACCCGCCGGCCTGGACAGGATTTTGCCGTTATGACTGAAACTCAAGCTTCCCCCGACACCGCTGCCGAAGCCCCCGCCTCGCCTGCGGTGGAGCTGCCGTGGGCCGACGTGCATACCGAGCATCACAAAATGCTCCGCCTGGCGCCGCTCAAGACCGACCGTGCCACCGGTGTTCGGCCGTTGCGGTTTGTCGAGTTCAGCTATGTCGAGCGCCACAGCAAGGAACGCAGCCTGCTGCGCATGACCCTCCAGCTGCCGAACCAGCGGGTGCGCAAGGAACAGAATCATCTGGACGTCTGGGCCGATCACGTCGAGAAACGCCTGACTTTTTCCCCGGACAACCTGCAAGTCGAGCCGTTGAACCGTGGCATCGGCCGTTTCCTCGCGGCCCAGGGTATTACCTGGGCCAAGAAACGCTGGTCGGCCTATCAGGTAGACGGCACCGACCTGGATAACAAGGACGCCCTGAACGAAGACACGCGCCTGCGCCGCGATCGCTTCCTCAAGGCCCAGGGTTTCGAGGTGGCCTACGCCGACGCCCAGCACCTCAAGGGTAGTATCAAGTCGGCCCAGGTTGGCGATTTGGTCGGCGACTGGAACACCGAGAAGCTGCAGTTCGTGACCATCCTCGAAGCCGCGCAGATGCTGCAACAAGCCGAGCAGAACCTGGCGGAACAGGAAGTCAAACTCAAGCAGCAGGAAGAGAAGGTCACCAAGTTCAAGCGCGAAGACACCGGCTTGCGCTTCACCATCACCTGCCTGGTGGCCTTCGCCATGTTTCAGGCGGGGTTGCTGATCTGGATTGCGACGCGGCACTGATCCCAACGTTGAATGAGATGACCACATCCAATCCCGTGGCGAGGGAGCTTGCTCCCGCTCGGCTGCGCAGCAGTCGTAAATCTGGCAAATATCATTTTGAGCCATTAAAGCGGGGGCTGCTTCGCAGCCCAGCGGGAGCAAGCTCCCTCGCCACAAAAGCGGTCACAGAGATCAAACCCGCGAAGCAAACAACCCCTGGTGTTGGCGGCACTGCTCGGCGCTGAGCATGAACACGCCATGCCCGCCGCGCTCGAAGTCCAGCCAGGCGAAATCGACTTCGGGGTACAGCGCCTCGACGTGCACCTGGCTGTTGCCCACCTCGACAATCAACAGCCCCTTCTCGGTCAGATGATCGGCCGCCTCGGCCAGCATCCGCCGAACCAGGTCCAGGCCGTCATCGCCACAGGCCAGGCCCAATTCCGGCTCGTGCTGGTATTCCTGGGGCATATCGGCGAAATCTTCCGCATCGACGTAGGGCGGGTTCGACACGATCAGGTCGAAACGTTGCCCTGGCAACCCTTCAAAACCATCACCCTGGACGGTGAACACGCGCTCATCGACACCGTGGCGCTCGATGTTCTGGTTGGCCACTTCCAGCGCTTCGAACGACAGGTCGGCCAGCACCACTTCGGCTTCCGGGAATTCATAGGCACAGGCGATGCCGATGCAGCCGGAACCGGTGCACAGATCGAGAATCCGTGCCGGCGCTTGGCCCAACCAAGGCTCGAAACGCTTTTCGATCAGCTCACCGATGGGCGAGCGCGGAATGAGCACGCGCTCATCAACAATGAACGACATCCCGCAGAACCAGGCCTCACCCAACAGGTAGGCCGTCGGAATGCGCTCGGCAATGCGTCGGCGCAGCAGACGCTGCACATGGACCAGTTCTTCGTCTTCAAGACGGCAGTCCAGGTAGCTGTCGGCGATTTCCCACGGCAGATGCAACGCGCCCAACACCAGTTGCCTGGCTTCGTCCCACGCATTATCGGTGCCATGGCCGAAAAACAGATCCTCTCCATGGAAACGGCTGACGGCCCAACGGATATGGTCGCGCAGGGTACGGAGACGGGAAGTGATCACGGCGGCAAACTCCAGAAAAATCGACGGGCGAGTCTACCAGTCAAACGCGGCGTCACCCAAACGCGCCCCGATGACGAACGAAAAGCGCCGGACCAACCGTAGGAATCATCCGTTTTTTGCATCGCCTATTGAACGAGACGAGCATCTTGACAAGGCTGTAGGCCAGCAACGGCGGCCCTTGCGATGGAAGCGATTCACAGAACCGCTCAGCCAGAGGAGAATGTCGCAAAAGCCCCACTCGAAGGAGCCCCAGAATGTCCGTTCCAAAAACGATGTTTCAACTCAGCGGCCGTGGTTATGCAGCGGCCAACCTGAGTCAAGCGACCTTGATCATCATCGATGCCCAGAAAGAATACCTCGCCGGGCCCCTGGCCCTGAGCGGCATGGATGCAGCCGTCGCGAACATCAAGCAATTGCTCGGCGCGGCCCGCGCAGCCGGTCGCCCGATCGTGCATGTGCGCCACCTGGGCACCCATGGCGGGCTGTTCGATCCACAAGGTGAACGCGGGGAGTTCATCCCCGGCCTCGAACCCCAGGGCGACGAAACCGTGGTCGAAAAGCTGCTGCCCAGCGCCTTCCATGGCACCGAGCTGAAAAAACGCCTGGAAGACTTCGGCCCCCTGGACCTGATCGTGTGCGGGTTCATGAGCCATTCCAGTGTCAGCACCACCGTGCGCGCCGCCAAGAACCTGGGCTTTCGCTGCACCCTGGTGGAAGACGCCTGCGCCACGCGCGACTTGCCGTACAAGGGCGGTGTCCTCAGCGCCGAGCACGTGCAGCAGACCGAAATGGCGATCATGGCCGACAACTTCGCCACCCTGGCCCTGACCCGCGACTTCATCTGATGCGCCTTGATGAGCGGCCACTCCCGCCGCTCATCCGCAAAAGCCTCTCATTTGCCGCAATTGCCCTACCTTCAGGAACAACCCGAATATCTTCCGGTCGAAGGGCCGATACCCATTGAGGAAGGTCGGAATGAAGTTATCCGATGGTTTTGACGCACGTCGCTTGCGGCCCAAGGGCCCAAGTAACTGGCGGTTTCGTTTCGGCGCGGCGATCGCTGCGCTGCTGGCAACACTCGGTGTACTGCTGGCCATGGCCGGTGCCGCCAGCCTGCTGGGCCGCCCTCCCGCACTGGGCGAGTTGAATGCCACCCCAATGGGTTCGACGATCATCCTGGCAGTCGGGCTTTTCGTACTGTTGCTGGGCGTCTGGCTCTGGCGCCGCTGCCGCCGTCGCGCCCGCCAATCCCTGGAGCTGGCCATGGCTCCGCACCTGATGAAAAAGCACGACTGACTCGCCACCCGACGTTTTGTCGCGCCGGATCCCGCCAGAGTTGGGTAAACTGGCCGGCTTCGCGGAGGCTGACATGCAAGACGACGACTTTTCCCTGTTCAAGAGTGCGATCCAGGGCGTAAAACCGATCAAACACGACCGTGCCGAGACCGGCAAGCCCAAGGCCGATCGCGCGCAAATCGCCAAGCTGCGCCAGGCCGCCACCGTGCGCACCGACGCCACCACCGTGGACGGCTTGTCCGATCAGTTCGTGATCGACGTCGGGCCGGAAGACGAGTTGATGTGGGCCCGCGACGGTGTCCAGGAAAGCCAGATGCGCAAGCTGAAGGTCGGCCAGATTCCCTTCGAAGGCAGCCTCGACCTGCACGGCATGACCGTCGAAAAGGCCCGGGAAACCCTTTGGGCGTTCCTGGCCGAAGCCACCAAGTTCGAAATCCGCTGCGTGCGCGTCACCCATGGCAAAGCCGTGCGCCTGGACGGCAAGCGGCCGATGATCAAGAGCCACGTCAACACCTGGCTGCGCCAGCACCCGCAAGTGCTGGGCTTCACCTCCTGCCAGGCAAAACACGGCGGCGCCGGGGCGGTCTACGTGATGCTCAAGCGCACCATGATGGAAGGCCGCGACGAATAGCCCTCGCTTGCCGAGCTTGCAGCGCCGTGTCCGCCACCGTACCCTTGCCCTTTGCGTAAAATCCCACAGGTAGTTTCATGTCTCTGGAACAGAATTACACCGCGATTCTCGGCCAACTGGGCGAGGACGTTTCCCGCGAGGGCCTGCTCGACACGCCCAAGCGCGCTGCCAAGGCCATGCAGTACCTCTGCCGCGGTTATGAACAGACCCTGGAAGAAGTCACCAACGGTGCCTTGTTCAGCTCCGATAACAGCGAGATGGTGCTGGTCAAGGACATCGAGTTGTACTCGTTGTGCGAGCATCACTTGTTGCCTTTCATCGGCAAGGCCCACGTGGCCTACATCCCGAGCGGCAAGGTACTGGGGCTGTCGAAGGTCGCGCGTATCGTCGACATGTACGCCCGTCGCCTGCAGATCCAGGAAAACCTCAGCCGCCAGATCGCCGACGCGGTCCAGCAAGTGACCGGCGCCCTGGGCGTGGCGGTGGTGATCGAGGCCAAGCACATGTGCATGATGATGCGCGGTGTGGAAAAGCAGAATTCCTCGATGATCACTTCGGTGATGCTCGGCGAGTTCCGTGAAAACGCCGCCACTCGCAGCGAATTCCTCAGCCTTATCAAGTAACGCGTCGCAAGAAGAAAACCGGCATTGATCGCCGGTTTTTTTTCGCCCGTGAAAAATCAGGTAAGCTGCGCGCCCTCTTCTTCCCTGCCGCGAGGCTGAATACCGTGATCGTCAAAGCGCTTCGAGTTGGCTTGGGCCAGCTCATCATTTTCATCGACTTCATCACCCGCCCTGGCAAGAAACAGCGCCCGGCCGAGGCCCAGGCGCAGGTCGACCAGGCCGCTCGCAGCCTGACGCTGTATCAATTCCATGCCTGCCCGTTCTGCGTAAAGACTCGCCGTACCCTGCGTCGCCTCAACGTACCGGTGGCCCTGCGCGATGCGAAAAACAACGAGCAGGATCGTCAGACGCTGCTGGAGCAAGGGGGCAGGATCAAAGTGCCGTGCCTGCGCATTGAAGAGAATGGCGAGACCACCTGGATGTATGAGTCCAAGGTGATCATTGATTATTTGGATAAGCGGTTTTCTGCGGCCTGATAGTTTTATGGTGTGGCGACTGGCCTCATCGCGAGCAAGCTCGGCTCCCACAGAGAACAGTGGTGAATACAAATCCAGTGTTCACCAAGTCCCCTGTGGGAGCCGAGCCTGCTCGCGATGGGGCCAGCCCAGCCACCGCATAAATCAGGCTGCTTTTGCAGCCAACGCCTCCCGCACCACGCCCGCCAGCCGCTTGAGCCCTTCATCCAGCCGCGCCGGGTCGATGTGGCTGAAGTTCAAGCGCAAGTGCCCCGGATGCTGGTCCGGCTCAGGAAAGAACGGCTCTCCCGGCATGAATGCCACGTCGGCCGCCAGGGCGGCGGCGAGCAAGGTGCGGGTGTCCAGCGGTTGCCTGAGGGTCAGCCAGAAAAACAACCCGCCCTGGGGCACGTTCCAATCCGCGATATCAGCGAAATGCGTTTGCAACGCCGCCTGGAACCGATCGCGACGGTCCCGGTAGAAATCCCTCAACTCACTCAAATGGCTGCGGTACTGTTCGGTGCCGATCCATTGCAGCGCCTGCCACTGGCCGATGCGATTGGTGTGCAGGTCCGCCGATTGCTTGAGCCGCAGCAGGTGCGGAAACAGATCCGGGCTGGCGATCAGGTAACCCACCCGTAGCCCCGGCAGAAGGGTTTTCGACACGGTGCCCGTATAGATCCAACTGGCCTTCTTCAAGCGACTGACAATCGGCGTGGCACTGCCACCATCGAAGGTCAGCTCGCGGTAGGGCTCGTCCTCGATCAGGGTGACGCCAAACTCGTCCAGCAGTGCCGCCACCGCATCGCGCTTGGCCTCGCTGTAGCGCACCGCCGAAGGGTTCTGGAAAGTCGGGATCAAGTAGATAAACGCTGGGCGATGCTGCTCCAGCCGGGCCCGCAACTGCTGCAGGTCCGGGCCGTCGGCCTCCAGGGGAACGGTGATGCAGTCGGCGCCGAACAGCTGGAAAATCTGCAACGCTGCCAGATAGGTCGGTGCTTCGAGCATCACTTCGGTGCCCACGTCGATGTGCAGCTTGGCCGCCAAATCGAGGGTTTGCTGGGAGCCGCTGACCACCAGCACCTGGCTCGCCTCACAGGCCACGCCCAGCGCCCGCGCCTGGGCTGCCAGGGCCTCACGCAGGGCCGGTTCGCCTTCGCTCATGCCGTACTGGCCCATGGACAATGGCATGGCCGCCCATTCCACTTTCGGCAGCATGGCTTCGGCCGGCAGGCCGCCAGCGAACGACATCACCTCAGGACGCTGCGCCGCCGCGAGGATTTCTCGAATCAAAGAACTTTTGAGGCGCGAGACACGTTCGGAAAAAGCCATGGGTCACCTGTAGCCGGTCGCTGGAATAATGAGTCAAACTGGTTGACCGAAATTACGCCGACCTCTGTGGATACGTCAATATGCTTGACCTTAAAAACCCTGCCTCCCAACAAATGGCCATGGAAGCGTTTTTCTTCGGTTACCAGGCGTTCACCGCCAAGGCCGATGAAATGCTTGAGCGTCGTGGCTTGAGCCGGGTCCACCAGCGCATCGTCTTTTTCATCGCCCGCTATCCGTCATTGAGCGTAAAGGAATTGCTGGCCCTGCTTGGGGTGAGCAAGCAGGCGTTGAACATGCCGTTGCGGCAGTTGATGGAAATGCACTTGGTGAACAGCGTCGCGTCCGAGACCGACAAACGCAAACGGCTGCTGGAACTGACCGCCGAGGGCGGGCGGTTCGAGCAGGCGTTGCGGCGTGAACAGGTGAAATTGCTGGAGCGGGTGTTTGCCGACGCCGGGGAAGCGGCGGTGGATGGGTGGCTGGCGGTGAACCTGGCACTGGGGAAATCCAGTGACTGACGGCGTCTGATCCGACGCCATCGCGAGCAGGCTCGCTCCCACAGTGGGCTGTGATGAATGCAAGATTTGTGTTCACCCATGAACCCTGTGGGAGCGAGCCTGCTCGCGATAGCGTCCGCATAGGCGATATATCCCTATCGCCAAACATTTCGTCGACAACACAGAAAACATTATTTGCATTATTTGTATACAAAAGCATAATTCGCTTCGTGCGAGTTCCTGACCAACAGGTCAACATACCCTCGCCAGCCTTACCTGCCTCAGCGCATCGCGGCCACCCCCAGGGCGTGTGCGGTGCTGGAAATAACAATAAGACTCTTGAGGAGTACTCGCTGTGGAAAGCCGCAAACCCGAAGCCCGGACGCTGGACCTCTCGCCGCCACTACGCAGTGGCTGGCTTGAACGCCTCTTCAAACTCAGCTTGCATGGCACCACGGTGAAGACCGAGCTGATTGCTGGCCTGACGACCTTCATCACCATGGCCTACATCATCTTCGTCAACCCCAACATCATGGCCGACGCCGGCATCGATCACGGCGCCGCATTCGTCGCCACCTGCATCGCCGCGGCCCTGGGTTGCCTGCTGATGGGCCTGTACGCCAACTGGCCGGTGGGCCTGGCGCCGGGCATGGGTCTGAACGCCTTCTTCACCTACACCGTGGTCGGCACCATGGGCTACAACTGGGAAACCGCATTGGGCGCGGTGTTCATCTCCGGTGTGCTGTTCATGTTCCTGACCTTGTCACGGGTGCGCGAGTGGCTGCTCAACAGCATTCCGGTGAGCCTGCGCTTCGCCATGGGCGCGGGGGTCGGGTTGTTCCTCGGGCTGATCGGCCTGAAAACCGCCGGGATCATCGTCGACAGCCCTGCCACCTTGATCAAGCTCGGCTCGTTGCGCGAACCCGGTCCGTTGCTGGCCGCGGTGTGCTTCCTGATGATCGCCGTGCTCAGTTATCACCGTGTGTTCGGCGCGATCCTGATCAGCATCATCGCCGTGACCCTGGCCGGTTGGGGCCTGGGATTGGTGCAGTACAACGGCGTCATTTCGACGCCGCCGAGCCTGGCTCCGACCTGGATGGCGATGGACGTGGCCGGCGTGTTCAACATCAGCATGATCAGCGTGGTGCTGGCCTTCCTTTTCGTGCACATGTTCGACACCGCCGGCACCCTGATGGGCGTTGCCCAGCGCGCCGGCCTGGTGAAAGCCGATGGCAAGATCGAGAACCTGTCCCGCGCCTTGAAAGCCGACAGTGCCTCCAGCGTATTTGGCGCCATGGTCGGCGTGCCGCCGGTGACCAGCTACGTGGAAAGCGCCGCTGGTGTGGCGGCAGGTGGCCGCACGGGGCTTACCGCCGTGACCGTCGGTGTGCTATTTATTGCCGCCATGTTCTTCGCACCGCTGGCCGGGATGATCCCGGCCTACGCCACGGCCGGGGCCTTGATCTACGTCGCCATGCTGATGATGGGCGGCATGGCCCACATCGAATGGGACGAAGCAACCGACAGCATTCCGGCCATCGTCACGGCCATCATGATGCCCCTGACGTTCTCGGTCGCCGACGGCATCGCCCTGGGTTTCATCACCTATGTGGTGCTCAAGGCCGGCACCGGTAAACACAAGGAAATTTCCGTCAGCCTGTGGGTGCTTTGCGCGATCTTCATCGCCAAGTTCATCTTCTTGTAAGCGCAACCGTATTCACTCGCCTCACCCCCTGGGTGAGGCTTTTGTACATCAGGAGCAAAGCAATGAATCTGGAAACCTGGCTGTTGTTCAGTGGCGCCGCATTGGTGGTGATCCTCATCCCCGGCCCGTTGTCGTTGTTGATGATCGGCAATAGCCTGAACTACGGCCTGCGCCGCTCCTATCCGGCATTCCTGGGGGGCGTGATCGCGTCGATCTGCCTGCTGAGCGCTTCGGCGCTGGGGCTCGGTGCATTGTTGATGGCCTCGGAGCAGTTGTTCAGCGCCCTGAAGATCGTCGGCGCCCTCTACCTGTTCTACCTGGCCTGGCAGAGCTGGCAGCAATCGCGCCAACCGGCCCAAGGCGCCGAAGTGCCCCAGGCTGTCGCCGTCCCGCGCTTTCGCACCCTCTTCGGCCGCGCGTTCGTGCTGGGGGCAAGCAACCCGAAAGACATCCTGTTCTTCGCTGCGTTCCTGCCGCAATTCCTGAGCGCCGAACAGCCATTCCTGCCGCAACTGCTGATCATGATCGCCACTTGGACCGTACTCGACCTGCTGTGCAAGCTGGCTTATGGCCTCGGTGCCCACGGCGCGGCGCGGTATCTGCGTACGGGTAAAGGCCAGGGCTGGTTCAACCGGGTCAGCGCCGGGTTGTTTGGTGGCGCGGGGGCGGCCTCGTTGTTGAGTCGCTGAAAGGCAAAAGCTTCGCGAGCAAGCCCGCTCCCACAATTGGAATGCATTTCAAGTGTGGGAGCGGGCTTGCTCGCGAAGGCACCCTCCCAGACACCCCATTTTTCATGGACGAAAAAAAGCCCGCAGTGTGAGCGGGCTAAAAACCAAAGAAGCTAATGCGCAGTCGCTTCCAGGACAAGGCAGTTGCTTGGGGGATCAACTGCCTCGATACGTTGAATAGGCGTAGGGCGAAATCAACAAGGGCACGTGGTAATGGTCCTGCTCGGCCGAAATACCGAAGCGCAGCACCACCACATCCAGGAACGCTGGATCGGGCATTTGCACGCCACGGGCGCGGTAGTAATCACCGGCGTGGAATTGCAATTGATAAACGCCCGAACGGTAGTCATCTCCTTGCAACAGGGGCGCATCGCAACGGCCGTCGCTGTTGGTCAGTGCACAGGCGACCAGATGTAGTTGCGAATCTTCCACGCGGTACAGTTCGATCTTGATCGAGCTGCCCGGGCAGCCATGTGCGGCATCCAAAACGTGAGTAGTCAAACGTCCCATTGCTTGTGCGCGCCTCGCTGCAGTGCAGTCCGGCCCGACGCCTCCTGATTCAGTTGAAAGACAGGCCGCACCGTTTCGGAGCACGAAACGCCACGGCGATGAGCAAATTAAGACACTTTAAAAGAAAATTGTACACAATAAAAAACAGATATTTAGCCCTTCGACTGCGCGACGGCACGTCAACCCCAGGTTTAAGTCAAACCAATGAATACAAGACCCTCCCGACGATTCATTGACCGACTGGGCAGGTTTCTTGCAGTGTAGACCCTGCCAGGGCCACAGTGAAAAAGGCAAAAATTCAGGCTTACAAATCGCGCATAAAGTTGTATACAATCACTCCATCGTCGTGACGCCAGCCTGAAACTCATCACCGGGGCGCCACCTACATGGTTCGAACAAGAAGGAAAACTGCAGTGAGCGCTGACTACCCACGCGACCTGATCGGTTACGGCAGTAACCCTCCCCATCCCCATTGGCCGGGCAATGCTCGCATCGCCCTGTCCTTCGTGCTCAATTACGAAGAAGGCGGCGAGCGCAACGTCCTCCATGGCGACAAGGAATCCGAAGCGTTCCTTTCGGAGATGGTCGCGGCGCAACCGCTGCAGGGCGAGCGCAACATGAGCATGGAGTCGCTGTACGAGTATGGCAGCCGTGCCGGCGTCTGGCGTGTCCTCAAGCTGTTCAAGGAATTCGATATCCCGCTGACCGTTTTCGCCGTAGCCATGGCCGCCCAGCGCCATCCAGACGTGATTCGCGCCATGGTCGCCGCCGGCCACGAGATCTGCAGCCACGGCTATCGCTGGATCGACTACCAGTACATGGATGAGGCCCAGGAACGCGAGCACATGCTCGAAGCGATCCGCATCCTCACCGAAATCGCTGGCGAACGTCCGCTGGGCTGGTACACCGGCCGCACCGGCCCGAACACCCGTCGGCTGGTGATGGAAGAAGGCGGTTTCCTCTACGACAGCGACACCTACGACGACGACCTGCCCTACTGGGAGCCGAACAACCCCACCGGCAAGCCGCACCTGGTGATCCCCTACACCCTCGACACCAACGACATGCGCTTCACCCAGGTGCAGGGTTTCAACAAGGGCGATGATTTCTTCCAGTACCTCAAGGATGCTTTCGACGTGTTGTACGCCGAAGGGGCCGAGGCGCCGAAGATGCTTTCCATCGGCCTGCATTGCCGGCTGATCGGCCGCCCTGCGCGACTGGCCTCCCTCAAGCGCTTTCTCGAATACGTCAAAGGCCATGATCACGTCTGGTTCAGCCGTCGTGTCGACATCGCTCGCCACTGGCAGCAAACCCATCCGTATCAGGGAGCGTCCAAATGACCGCGTTCCAGACCCTCAAGCCTTCCACCTTGAGTCGCGAAGCGTTCGTCAAAGCCTTTGCCGATATCTACGAACATTCGCCATGGGTGGCCGAGAAGGCCTTCGACCTGGGCCAGGATCCCTCGATCGACGAAATCGAAACCCTGCACCAGCGCATGAGCGACATCCTGTTGAGTGCCGATCACGCCAGCCAACTGGCGCTGATCAACGCTCACCCGGACCTGGCCGGTAAAGCCGCCGTCCAGGGCCAACTGACCGAAGCCAGCACGAACGAACAGGCCGGCGCCGGTATTCACCAATGCACGGCCGAAGAGTTCCAGCGCTTCACCGAGCTGAACGACGCCTACAAGGCCAAGTTCAAGTTTCCCTTCATCATGGCGGTAAAAGGCAGCAACCGGCACCAGATCCTCGCGGCATTCGAAACGCGCATCCATCACTCGGCAGACGCCGAATTCAAATGCGCGCTGGCAGAGATCAACAAAATCGCGTTGTTCCGATTACTGACCCTTTAGCGAGCAGCCCTGCGACCCGAGGCCCTGCAAGCATCCCCAGCCAACCTATTTAAAGGCAGACAAGAAGAATGAAAGCTTACGCCGTACCTTTCGAGAAGTTCGTCAACCTGGCCGACGCCCGCCTGGGCACCAAGATCATCTCGGTCACCGATGACTGGTTCGCCGACGCCAACCGCCTGTTCCAGCCGACCCCGGCCGTGTGGAAGGAGGGCGTGTTCGATGACAATGGCAAGTGGATGGACGGCTGGGAATCGCGGCGCAAGCGCTTCGAAGGCTACGACAGCGCGGTGATCCGCCTCGGCGTGGCGGGCTCGATCAAGGGCGTGGACATCGACACCTCATTCTTCACCGGCAACTACCCACCGTCGGCCTCCCTGGAAGCCTGCTTCCTGAGCGAAGGCGAACCGGACGAAAACACCCAGTGGACTGAAGTACTGTCGGCCGTCGAATTGCAAGGCAACAGCCACCACTACCACGAAATCAGCAATGACCAGGCCTTCAGCCACCTGCGCTTCAACATCTATCCAGACGGCGGCGTGGCTCGCCTGCGGGTCTACGGCATTCCGTACCGCGACTGGTCGGCCGTGGGCGACAACGAACAGATCGACCTGGCCGCCGCCCTCAACGGTGGCCGCGCCCTGGCCTGCTCCGACGAACACTTCGGGCGCATGAGCAACATCCTCAACCCGGGCCGTGGCGTGAACATGGGCGATGGCTGGGAAACCGCCCGTCGTCGCACCCCGGGCAATGACTGGGTGATCGTCGCCCTGGGCCATGCCGGCATCGTTGAACAGGTCGTCGTCGACACCCTGCACTTCAAGGGCAACTACCCCGACAGCTGCTCGATCCAAGGCGCGTTCGTCAAGGGCGGCACCGACAGCCAGATCGAAACCCAGTCGCTGTTCTGGCGTGAACTGCTGCCGAGCCAGAAGCTGGAAATGCACGCCGAACACACCTTCGCCGAGCAGATCAAGACCCTGGGACCGATCACCCATATCCGCCTGAACGTGTTCCCGGACGGTGGCGTGAGTCGCCTGCGGGTGCTTGGCAAGGTAGCGAAGTAAGCGGCGCGCCCTTCGCGAGCAAGCCCGCTCCCACAGGGGAATGCATTCCAAATGTGGGAGCGGGCTTGCTCGCGAAGGCGCCAGAACAAACAACACAGAATTTTTGGATAAGAAGACCAGCATGCGCACTCTCAAGATCGAACCGTTGACCAAAGAAGCCTTCGCCCCGTTCGGTGACGTGATCGAAACCGACGGCAGCGATCACTTCATGATCAACAACGGTTCGACCATGCGCTTCCATCGCCTGGCGACGGTGGAAACCGCCACGCCGGACGACAAGGCGATCATCAGCATCTTCCGCGCCGACGCGCTGGACATGCCGCTGACCGTAAGCATGCTGGAGCGCCATCCGCTGGGCAGCCAGGCCTTCATTCCGCTGCTCGGCAACCCCTTTCTGATCGTGGTCGCGCCACTTGGCGATGCACCTGTATCAGGCTTGGTCCGCGCCTTCGTCACCAACGGCAGGCAGGGCATTAATTACCATCGCGGCGTCTGGCACCACCCGGTGCTGACGATCGAAAAGCGGGATGACTTCCTGGTGGTTGATCGCAGTGGCACAGGCAATAACTGCGATGAGCATTTTTTCAAAGAGGATGAGTGTTTGATCCTCGCCCCCCACCAATAAGAGAAGGTCCGATCACGCGAAAACAAGCGTGACGGGCGAGAGGTAAAGACTGTGGAAGCACATATGCTGGAATGGCTGAACCTGAGCATTCGCTGGGTTCACATGATCACTGGCGTGGCTTGGATCGGCGCGTCGTTCTACTTCGTCTGGCTGGAAAACAACCTCAATCGCGTCAACCCCAAGAGCGGCCTGGCCGGCGACCTGTGGGCCATCCATGGTGGCGGCATCTACCACCTGGAAAAATACAAACTCGCGCCACCGTCCATGCCGGACAACCTGCACTGGTTCAAATGGGAGGCCTACTTCACCTGGATGTCGGGCATCGCCCTGTTGTGCGTGGTGTTCTATTGGAACCCGACCGTCTACCTGCTGGCCCCCGGCAGCAGCCTGAGCGGTGCTGAAGGCGTGGCCCTGGGCATCGGTTCGTTGCTGGTCGGCTGGTTCGTCTATTCCTTTCTCTGCGACTCGGCCCTGGGCAAGCGCCCCGCCCTGCTCGGCCTGATTCTGTTCGTGCTGCTGATCGCCGCGGCCTACGGGTTCAGCAAGGTGTTCAGCGGTCGCGGGGCCTACCTGCATGTCGGGGCGGTCATCGGCACGATCATGGTGGGCAACGTGTTCCGCATCATCATGCCGGCACAACGGGCCCTGGTCGCGGCCATCGCCGAGAACCGTACCCCCGACCCGGCGCTGCCGGCCAAGGGCTTGCTGCGTTCGCGCCACAACAACTACTTCACCCTGCCGGTGCTGTTCATCATGATCAGCAACCACTTCCCGAGCACCTACGGCAGCCAATACAACTGGCTGATCCTGGCCGGTATCGCCGTGGCGGCGGTGTTGGTGCGGCATTACTTCAACACGCGCCATGACAGCAACCGGTTTGCCTGGACGCTGCCGGTCGGCGCCCTGGCGATGATTTGCCTGGCCTACGTCACCGGACCCAAACCCATCTCCAGCGCACCGGAAGTGGCAAAGGCGCCGGCCGCCATCGAGTACCAGCCCCTGCCGGAAACCGCCGTGGGCGGTGGCGCCAAGCCCGCAACGGCCCCGGCAGCGCCAGCGGAAAAACCGGCCCAGGCCGCCAGCCCCCAAGGCCCTTCGTTCGAGAAGGTCCACAGCGTGATCCAGGAACGCTGCTCGGTCTGCCACTCGGCCAAGCCCACCAGCCCGTTGTTCAGCGCCGCGCCGGGCGGGGTGATGTTCGACACGCCGCAGCAGATTCAGCAAGAAGCCGCGCGCATCCAGGCCCAGGCCGTAACCACCCAGATCATGCCGTTGGGCAACATCACCCAGATGACCCAGCAGGAACGCGACCTGATCGGCGCCTGGATCAATCAGGGCGCGCACACCAACTGAGCCACTGTTTTCAATAAAAGTCCTACCGCTGACAGGCCGACCGGCAATGACCGGTCGCCCGTCAGCGACTGCCTGCGCCTCAACAATAAAAACAAGAGGAAAGCACCTGATGACCAAGCCCTGCCATCACGCCCCAAATTCGCCATACACGCGCCGTTACAGGGCACTTGAGCCCTTCAGGACAAGCCCGTATCCTGCGCGGCCGTTCGAAACGGGCCGACAACAAAATCCCTTCCGATCCTGACCGAACTGCCAGCTTATTGCGGCACTGGCGGACATCAACGCGCCCCTGAACACAACTTTCCGACTGTTTCATAACGGCAGGGCAAGCCATTTCCGGTTTTTTCCGGACTTGGCTCAGCGCTTGCTATCAGCATTCGCCACGCTCAAAAAGCTGACCGAACGGATGTTTTCATCCGTGGAAAAAAGGCGCCACACCAGAGCGCTGACTCGAAAAAAAAGCGGTACCACTTACCTTTGGGAGCAAACCGAATGAAACGTACGTGCACCAGCCTGATACTCGCAGGATCCTTGCTGGCCGCAGGCCAGGCGATGGCCGACGGCCTGTTCCAGTGGCAGAACAACAGCCTGAGCTACCTGTATGGCAAGGATTTCCAGATCAACCCGCGTATCCAGCAGACCGTGACCTTCGAACACGCCGATGCCTGGAAATACGGGGACAACTTCTTCTTCCTCGATCGGATTTTCTATAACGGCCAGGACGACAGCCAGTCCGGCCCGAACACCTACTACGGTGAGTTCAGCCCGCGCCTGTCGTTCGGCAAGATCTTCGACCAGAAGCTGGAACTGGGGCCGATCAAGGATGTGCTGCTGGCCATGACCTATGAGTTCGGGGAAGGCGACAACGAGTCGTACCTGATCGGCCCGGGTTTCGACCTGGCGATTCCCGGCTTCGACTACTTCCAGCTGAACATCTACAACCGCCAGACCGAAGGCCCACGCGCCGGCGACAACGTCTGGCAGATCACTCCGGTCTGGGCCTACACCCTTCCGGTGGGTTCATCCGATATCCTGTTCGACGGGTTCATCGACTGGGTGGTGGACAACGACACCAATTCCAAGGGCACCTACCACGCCAACCTGCACATCGTCCCGCAGGTCAAATATGACTTGGGCAAGGCCTTGAAGCTCGGCGCCAAGCAGCTATACGTCGGGGTGGAATACGACTACTGGAAGAACAAGTACGCGATCGAAGACAGCGACGGGTTCAAGACCAACCAGAGCACGACCAGCTTTTTGCTGAAGTACCATTTCTGATCTGATTCATTGGGATCCAGAAGTCACCGCACAGCTTTTGTGGGAGCGGGCTTGCTCGCGAATGCGGACTATCAGCCAACATCAATGTTGAATGTTCAGTCGCCTTCGCGAGCAAGCCCGCTCCCACACTGGTTTGTGTATTGGGTTCAGTTTCAGCATCCACCCCGGATCCTCTGTAGGAGCGAGCCTGCTCGCGATCGCGGCGGAGCTGCTCTAAGCCAACCCCAGAAACCGACTCAACGCCTCACGCTGCGCCAACGCATCCTGGCGCCCCAGCTCGATCAGCTCGCTGCAATACCCCGCCTCGAACAACAGGTAGCTCAGCACCCCTGCGCCACTGGTCTTGGTCGCGCCCGGCCCGCGCAAGAAGACGCGCAACGCACGGGGCAACTCCTGGCGATGGCGGGCGGCGATTTCGTCGATCGGTTGGCTGGGTGAAATCACCAGCACGTCCACCGGTGCGGCGCCGAGGGCGTGGGCCGGGACGTCATCGGGCAGCAAGTGGCTGAAGCCGTTCAGGCGCTCAAGCAACTCGATGTCGCTTTCCAGGCTGTCGATGAACGTGCTGTTGAGCATATGACCGCCGATCTGCGCCAGGGTCGGTTGCAGGCCGGTGTAGCTGCGCTCGCGCGGATCTTGCCCGCCGGCGCCACGGGGATTGCCGCTGACACCGATCACCAGCACACGGTTGGCCCCCAGGTGCAGGGCTGGGCTGATGGGCGCCGATTGCCGCACCGCGCCGTCGCCGAAATATTGCGGGCCGATCCTGACCGGCGCGAACAACAATGGAATCGCCGAACTGGCCAGTAAATGCTCCACCGACAACTGCGTCGGCACACCGATACGCCGATGGCGCAACCAGGCATCGATGGTCCCGCGCCCCTGATAGAACGTAACGGCCTGGCCGGATTCATAACCGAACGCCGTCACCGCCACCGCCCGCAACTGCTGCTCGGCGATGGCCTGCTCGATGCCCGAGGCGTGGAACTGGGCCTGGAGCAGTTCGCGCAACGGCGAACTGTCGATCAGCGCCACTGGCAACTTGGCCCCCAGGCCCAGCAGGCTGTGGAAGAAGAAACGCATCGATTGGGCCAGCACGCCCCGCCAGTCGCTGCGCATGACTTGATGGCTGCGCACCGCTTGCCAGAATGCGGTCAGCCGCTCGATGGCCGTCTTGAAGTCCATCGCCCCGCTCGCCAGGCTGACCGCGTTGATCGCCCCGGCCGAGGTGCCGACAATCACCGGAAACGGGTTATCCGCCCCATCCGGCAGCAATTCGGCGATGGCCGCCAGTACGCCTACCTGATACGCCGCTCGAGCCCCGCCGCCGGAAAGAATCAAACCTGTAACCGGTTCAGCTGGGGTCATCGCAATGCTCCGTGCTCAAGGTGATATCAAAAAAACTCAGCCGCGTTTGTCGTACAGCTTGGGCTCGCCCGGCGGACGGCTCTTGAAGCGCCGGTGTGCCCAAAGGTACTGCTCGGGACAATCGCTCACCGACCGCTCTACCCACTGGTTGATGCGGATGCAATCGGCTTCCTCGGTCTCGCCCGGAAAATCCGTCAGCGGCGCCTGGATCACCAGGCGATAACCGCTGCCATCGGCCAGCCGCTCCTGGGTGAAAGGCACCACCAGCGCCTTGCCCAGGCGGGCGAACTTGCTGGTGGCGGTGACCGTCGCGGCCTGGACGCCGAACAGCGGCACGAACACGCTTTGCTTGGCGCCGTAGTCCTGGTCCGGCGCATACCAGATCGCCCGCCCGGCCCGCAGCAGCTTGAGCATGCCACGCACGTCGTCACGTTCCACCGCCAGGGAATCGAGGTTGTGCCGCTCGCGGCCCCGGCGCTGGATGTAGTCGAACAGCGGGTTCTTGTGCTCGCGGTACATGCCATCGATGGTGTGCTGCTGGCCAAGCAAGGCCGCGCCGATTTCCAGCGTGGTGAAATGCAACGCCATCAGGATCACGCCCTTGCCCTCGCGCTGGGCCTGCTTGAGGTGCTCCAGCCCTTCGACATGGGCCAGTTTCGCCAAACGCGAACGCGACCACCACCAACTCATGGCCATCTCGAAAAAGGCGATGCCGGTGGAGGCAAAGTTGTCCTTGAGCAGACGCTTGCGCTCGGCGGCGGATTTTTCCGGGAAGCACAGTTCCAGGTTGCGCCGCGCGATGCGCCGTCGGTCGCCGGCCACCCGATACATCAGTGCGCCCAATGCGCGACCGACCCGCAGCAAAAACGGATAAGGCAATTGAACGATCAGCCACAACAGCCCCAGGCCGCACCACAGCAGCCAGAAACGCGGATGAAAAAATGCAGCTCGAAAACGCGGGCGATCCATTACAGCTTCCATTAAGACATGGGCCGCGCATTCTACATTGTTCGACCCGGGTTGCGGCTGGCGGACGATCTCGTTATAAGTCTCGGCACTTTTAGTGACAAGCCGTTGTACGCCGACCATGAGCCAAACCGAACCGCTAGACCAAGATCCCGTGTTCCAGCTGAAGGGCAGCATGCTCGCCATTACGGTGCTGGAACTGGCCCGCAACGACCTGGAGAGCCTTGACCGGCAACTGGCGGCGAAAGTCGCCCAGGCCCCGAACTTCTTCAGCAATGCCCCCCTGGTGCTGGCCCTGGACAAGCTGCCGGCCGGCGAAGGCTCAGTGGACCTGCCGGGCCTGATGCGCGTCTGCCGCCAGCACGGCCTGCGCACCCTGGCGATCCGCGCCAGCCGCATCGAAGACATCGCCGCCGCCATCGCCGTGGACATCCCAGTGCTGCCGCCGTCCGGCGCCCGGGAACGCGTGCTGGAACTGAATCCGGTCGAAGCGAAGAAAATTCCGGAAAAACCATTGGAGCCCAGCGTCAAGCCGACACGCGTGATCACCTCGCCCGTGCGCGGCGGGCAACAGATTTATGCCCAGGGTGGCGATCTGGTCATCGTCTCCTCGGTCAGCCCGGGGGCGGAACTTCTGGCCGATGGCAACATCCATGTATACGGCCCGATGCGCGGTCGAGCACTGGCCGGCGTCAAGGGTGATACCAAAGCCAGGATCTTCTGCCAGCAATTGAGCGCCGAGCTGGTTTCCATCGCCGGGCAGTACAAGGTCTCCGAGGATTTACGCCGCGACCCGTTGTGGGGGGCCGGCGTCCAGATCAGCCTGTCAGGCGACGTGTTGAACATCATTCGGCTTTAACGGATACTGCCGCATTTTCCAAGCATCTCTAAAACGAGCGAAAACGGCTTAAACGACGTAGGAAAAAGGATCAGGCAGTGTTTACCGGAGGTAGACCCCGCCCGACAGCCGATTCCAGCCAAGCCTGTCCAATTGCAGCGGTTTTCCAGAGATGTTTTTCAGGGGCTGACAAAGTCCTTTTTCCTTAGGGGTGAAACACCTTGGCCAAGATTCTCGTGGTTACATCCGGCAAGGGTGGTGTGGGTAAGACCACCACCAGCGCCGCTATCGGTACCGGCCTCGCTCTGCGCGGCCACAAGACAGTCATCGTCGACTTCGACGTCGGCCTGCGTAACCTGGACCTGATCATGGGTTGCGAGCGTCGCGTGGTCTACGACTTCGTCAACGTGGTCAACGGCGAAGCGAACCTGCAGCAGGCCCTGATCAAGGACAAGCGCCTTGAGAACCTCTACGTGCTGGCTGCCAGCCAGACCCGCGACAAAGACGCGCTGACCCAGGAAGGCGTGGAAAAAGTGCTGATGCAGCTCAAGGAAGACTTTGAGTTCGTGGTCTGCGACTCCCCGGCCGGTATCGAGAAAGGTGCCCACCTGGCCATGTACTTCGCCGACGAAGCGATTGTCGTGACCAACCCGGAAGTGTCGTCGGTCCGCGACTCCGACCGCATGCTGGGCCTGCTGGCGAGCAAGTCCCGGCGTGCCGAGAAAGGCGAAGAACCGATCAAGGAACACTTGCTGCTGACCCGCTACAACCCGCAACGAGTCAGCGATGGCGAAATGCTGGGCGTCGAAGACGTCAAGGAAATCCTCGCCGTCACCCTGCTGGGTGTCATTCCGGAATCCCAAGCGGTACTCAAGGCTTCCAACTCCGGCGTGCCGGTGATCCTCGACGACCAGAGCGATGCCGGCCAGGCGTACAGCGATGCCGTCGACCGCCTGCTGGGCAAGACCGTGGAGCATCGTTTCCTCGATGTAACGAAGAAAGGTTTCTTCGAGCGCCTGTTTGGAGGTAGGTAATGAACCTTTTTGACTTCTTTCGTGCCAACAAAAAGCCCAGTACCGCCTCGGTCGCGAAAGAGCGTCTACAGATCATCGTGGCGCACGAACGCGGCCAACGCAGTACCCCTGACTACCTGCCGGCCTTGCAGAAGGAACTGGTGGAAGTGATCCGCAAATACGTCAACATCGGTAGCGATGACGTGCATGTGGCGCTGGAAAGCCAGGGCAGCTGCTCGATCCTGGAACTCAACATCACCCTGCCGGATCGCTGATCGCACCGGCGGGAGCCACGGCGGCTCGGGTCCCAAATCCTTCCCCTGTGAGAGAAGGAAAAAGGGCCCGAGCCGCCGTTGGCGTTTGTAGCGAGACTGTTTTTAATGCCCCTGTCCAACATCCGCATCATTCATCAGGACGCCGCTGTCCTGGTGGTCGACAAGCCGACCCTGTTGCTTTCCGTGCCCGGCCGGGCCGACGACAACAAGGACTGCCTGATCACCCGTCTGCAGGAAAACGGCTATCCGGAAGCGCGAATCGTGCACCGACTGGACTGGGAAACCTCTGGCATCATCCTGCTGGCCCGTGACCCGGACACCCATCGCGAACTGTCCCGGCAATTTCATGACCGCGAAACCGAAAAAGCCTACACCGCGCTGTGCTGGGGCCAACCGGAGCTGGACAGCGGCAGCATCGACCTGCCCCTGCGCTACGACCCGCCGACCAAACCCCGGCATGTGGTGGACCATGAACAGGGCAAACACGCCCTGACCTTCTGGCGCGTACTGGAACGTTGCGGCGACTGGTGCCGGGTCGAGCTGACACCCATCACCGGACGCTCGCACCAACTGCGCGTGCACATGCTCTCCATCGGTCACCCGCTGCTGGGCGACGGGCTCTACGCCCACCCGCAGGCCCTCGCCGCCTGGCCGCGCCTGTGCCTGCACGCGAGCATGTTGAGCTTCACCCACCCGCAAAGCGGCGAGCGCCTGCGCTTCGAGTGCCCGGCACCGTTCTGAGACATCGCATCGCCCCCATCGCGAGCAGGCTCGCTCCCACATTGGATTGCAGGCGTACACAAATCCTGTGTTTACCCTGCCCCCCCTGTGGGAGCGAGCCTGCTCGCGATGACGGAGGCACATTCAACACTGATATCACCTGCCTCCCACCCTCCCCATCCGTCACCAATACGGTAAACTCCCGCCCATCGCTGTCTGGAGTGACTTATGCGCGCAGAGTTGAACCAAGGCCTGATCGACTTCCTCAAGGCCTCCCCCACCCCGTTTCATGCCACCGCCAGCCTGGCCAAGCGCCTGGAGGCGGCCGGTTACCAGCGTCTTGACGAACGCGAGACTTGGGCCACCGAGGCCAACGGTCGTTATTACGTCACGCGCAACGACTCCTCGATCATTGCCTTCAAGCTCGGCCGCCACTCACCGCTGCACGACGGCATCCGCCTGGTCGGCGCCCACACCGACAGCCCCTGCCTGCGGGTCAAGCCGCAGCCGGAACTGCAACGCCACGGGTTCTGGCAACTGGGGGTGGAGGTCTACGGCGGCGCGCTGCTGGCGCCATGGTTCGACCGTGACCTGTCCCTGGCCGGGCGCGTGACCTTCCGCCGCGATGGCAAGGTCGAGAGCCAACTGATCGATTTCAAGGCGCCGATCGCCACGATTCCGAACCTGGCCATCCACCTCAATCGCGAAGCCAACCAGGGCTGGGCCATCAACCCGCAGAACGAGCTGCCGCCGATCCTCGCTCAGTTCGCCGGTGACGAGCGCGTCGACTTCCGTGCCGTGCTCACCGATCAACTGGCCCGGGAACACGGCCTGAATGCCGACGTGGTGCTCGATTACGAGTTGAGCTTCTACGACACCCAAAGCGCCGCGGTCATTGGCCTGCATGGTGATTTCATTGCCGGCGCGCGCCTGGACAACCTGCTGTCATGCTACGCCGGCCTGCAAGCCTTGCTGAACGCCGACACTGAAGAAACCTGCGTGCTGGTGTGCAACGATCACGAGGAGGTCGGCTCATGTTCAGCCTGTGGCGCCGACGGTCCGATGCTGGAACAGACCCTGCGTCGCCTGCTGCCCGAAGGTGAAGAGTTCGTACGGACCATTCAGAAATCCCTGCTGGTTTCGGCGGACAACGCCCACGGTGTGCACCCCAACTATGCCGACAAACATGACGCCAACCACGGCCCCAAGCTCAACGCCGGCCCGGTGATCAAGGTCAACAGCAACCAGCGCTACGCCACCAACAGCGAAACCGCCGGGTTCTTCCGCCATTTGTGCATGGCCGAAGAAGTGCCGGTGCAGAGCTTCGTGGTGCGCAGCGACATGGGCTGCGGCTCGACCATCGGCCCGATCACCGCCAGCCAGCTGGGCGTACGCACCGTGGACATCGGCCTGCCGACCTTCGCCATGCATTCGATCCGCGAACTGTGTGGCAGCCATGACCTGGCGCATTTGGTGAAGGTGCTGAGCGCGTTCTACGCCAGTCGCGAGTTGCCATAACCGCCGAACCTATCTGGGCCAGGTGCATGCGGGCTTCTGTGGCGAGGGGATTTATCCCCGCTGGGTTGCGCAGCAACCCCCTACGTCCTAGCGGATAATCGCGGTGCTTGGTGGATTCTAGGGCTGCTTCGCAGCCCAACGGGGATAAATCCCCTCGCCACAACGTGCCCACCTCAAATTCTGGGGAGGCTGTGACACACATCAGCCCACCCCAACCAAACCCCAACTAGACTGTCCTTATCCCCCTCGACAAGGCCGTCGTCATGATCTCGATGTCTGCACTCAACGCCATGCTGGTGCCCATCATCGCCGGCATGATCCTGCTGGCCATCGGTTTCAACTTCCGTGACAAGAACGTCGGTGTCTTCGCCATGTGGATCGGCATGCTGCTGATCCTCGCCACGGTGGTGATCAAGATCCTGAGCAAGCTCAACGAATCACTCTGAGCCTGGTGCCGGCCACCGGCGATTATTCCGGCACAGGTTGCTCCGGCACATCCACGCCGACATGGATCGCATCGTGGCGCCAGAACTCCAGGTCGCAGTCGATCAGCCGCTGGTGCTGGTCATAGTTGACCCGTGCGATGCGCAGCCCGGGGCTGCCCACCGAGACCCTCAACGCCGCCGCCGCTTCCGGCTGTAACGAGGTGGGCACGATTTCGAACTTCACCCGGCCGTAGTGCAGGTCGTAATGGCGAGCGTACAGCTCGGTGATGGACTGGTTGAGGTCGAACCCGAGGATGTCCGGGAAATACTGCGGGTTCAGGTAGTGCTCGACGTACAGCACCAGCCGCTCATCGATACGCCGCACACGACAGATCTGGATCACGCTGGACAGCGCCGGCAACTGCAACCAGGCACACACGGCCGCCGAAGCCGGTTGCAGGCGTGCAGAAATCACTTGGGTAGAAGGCACACGCCCCTGGGCCGCGACCATGGCGTGGAAATGGCTGCGCTGCATCAGGTTGTAGGCCAGGCGCGGCGGCGAGACGAACCAGCCCCGGCGCTCCTCCCGATAGATCTGCCCCTGGGCTTCGAGCTGCAACAACGCTTCGCGCACGGTGATCCGCGTGGTCCCGAACAATTCACTGAGCTTGCGCTCGGCCGGCAACTTGCTGCCTGGCGCCAGCAACCCGTGGTCGAGTTGCTCTTGCAGCACCTGTCCAATGGCTGTCACCGCTTTGGTTGCATCGATGCGCATCAACGTTACCTATCTGGACTAGACCAGCACTGTTTCGGGGCAGGATCGACGGCTCATCGATCCGCTTCTGAGTCCAGCAAGCCTAGGCACTGCACATGACTGGCAGATGACAGGGCCGCCGAACGGTCGTTTTGCCAGCGTGCAAATTAACGGCCAAGTCCTTGCAGATCAGCCGTTTAACCATGGTCTACGCTTAATTCGCAGCCAACCCCCACGAGCCTGGCATTTCCGGCCGCCTGCGGCACCGACATCAAAATGTCACAGGGCTCGCCTACATTGGCTCAGGTATTGCTGACCTAGACCAACACAACCGCAATCGCAGCGTTGAAAACGCCCATAGGAGCTTCGGATGAAACAGCTTTTCCTGGCATCACTGTTAGGCTCGACCATTGCCATGTGCACCGCCGCCATGGCCGCTGACACCGATCTGAAAACGTTGGAAGCCGCTGCGAAAGCGGAAGGCGCCGTCAACAGCGTCGGCATGCCCGATGACTGGGCAAACTGGAAAGGCACCTGGGACGACCTGGCCAAGCTCTACGGCTTGAAACACATCGACACCGACATGAGCTCGGCCCAGGAAATCGCCAAGTTCGCCGCCGAAAAAGACAACGCCAGCGCCGACATCGGCGACGTCGGTGCGGCCTTCGGCCCGATCGCGGTCAAGCAGGGCGTGGTCCAGCCCTACAAGCCAAGCACCTGGGAACAAGTACCGGCCTGGGCCAAGGACAAGGACGGTAACTGGGCATTGGCCTACACCGGCACCATCGCCTTCATCGTCAACAAGAAGCTGCTGCACGGCTCCGAAGTGCCGACCAAATGGGCCGACCTGAAGACCGGCAAGTACAAAGTCTCCATCGGTGACGTGAGCACCGCCGCCCAGGCCGCCAACGGCGTGCTGGCCGCGGCCCTGGCCAACGGCGGCGACGAGAAGAACGTCCAGCCGGCGCTGTTGATGTTTGCCGATATCGCCAAGCAAGGGCGCCTGTCCATGGCCAACCCGACCATCGCCACGATGGAAAAAGGTGAAGTCGAAGTCGGCGTGGTCTGGGATTTCAACGGCCTGAGCTACAAGGCCAAGATGGCCAACCCCGATGACTACGTCGTACTGATTCCGTCCGACGGCTCGGTGATCTCCGGCTACACCACCATCATCAACAAGTACGCCAAGCACCCGAACGCCGCCAAGTTGGCCCGTGAGTACATCTTCAGCGACGCCGGCCAGATCAACCTGGCCAAGGGCAACGCCCGTCCAATCCGCGCCGAGCATCTGAAATTGCCGGAAGAGGTCCAGGCCAAACTGCTGCCGAACGAGCAGTACAAAGGCGTGACCCCGATCAAGGATGCGGATGCATGGGAGAAAACTTCCAAGGCACTGCCGCAGAAGTGGCAGGAAGAAGTGATCATCAACATGCAATAAAGGGGTAATCCCCCCATTCGGATATCTGGAGAAAATTCAACTGTGGGAGCGAGCCTGCTCGCGATAGCGGCATGTCAGTCAACATCATTGTTGAAGGTCAGCCGCCATCGCGAGCAGGCTCGCTCCGACAGTGAAACCAGGTGAATCCGAGACCTCATTGATACCTGCCCGGAGTCCCGGTACCCATGAAGCACAACGTCATCCTGGTGGTGCTCGACGGTCTCAACCATGAGGTCGCCCGGCATGCCATGGGGCATTTGCAGGCTTACGTCGGCGCAGGACGCGCGGCCCTCTATAAACTGGAATGTGAGTTGCCCGCCCTGTCCCGCCCGCTCTACGAATGCATCCTCACCGGCGTCGTGCCCATCGACAGCGGGATCGTGCACAACAACGTCTCGCGCCTGTCGAACCAGCGCAGCATTTTCCACTACGCCACCCAGGCCGGCCTGAGCACGGCGGCTGCGGCGTATCACTGGGTCAGCGAACTCTACAACGCGTCCCCCTTCGTCGCCGGTCGCGACCGGCACACCGACAACCCCGACCTGCCGATCCAATACGGGCATTTCTATTGGAATGACCACTACCCCGATTCCCATCTGTTCGCCGACGCCGAACACCTGCGCCTGCGCTATTTGCCGAACTTCCTGCTGGTGCACCCGATGAACATCGACGACGCCGGCCACAAGCACGGCCTCGACACCCCGCAATACCGCAACAGCGCCCGCTCGGCCGATATCAACCTGGCGGTCTACCTGCAAGGCTGGCTCGACGCCGGTTACCAGGTGCTGGTGACCGCCGACCACGGCATGAACAACGACCGTTCCCACAACGGCCTGCTGGCTGAAGAACGGGAAGTACCGCTGTTCGTCCTGGGTGACAGCTTCAGTTTCGATCCCACTGCCGCGCCCAAGCAGACCGAACTGTGCGGCACGATTTGCCAATTGCTCGGCGTCGACCACGACAAACCCTATTGCCAGGAGCTACTCAAGTGAACGCCATGACGCGCGGCAAATGGCTGGCAGCGTTGTGCCTGGTGCCCTTCGCGATTTTCTTCATCGTGTTCCAGATCGCCCCGCTGCTCTGGGTGCTGGTCAACAGCCTGGAATCGGAGGAGTTCGGCTGGGGCCTGGCCAACTTCAGCAAAATCTTCAGTTCGAAGTTTTATCGGCAGGCAATCCAGCACAGCCTGGAGATCAGCTTCTGGTCCAGCGTGTTCGGCATCGTCATTGCCGTGCTCGGCAGTTATTCACTGCGCCGGGTGGATTCGCGGCTGCGCAATTTCGTCAATGCGTTCGCCAACATGACCAGCAACTTCGCCGGCGTGCCCCTGGCCTTCGCCTTCATCATCTTGCTGGGGTTCAACGGCAGCATCACGCTCATGCTCAAGCAGGCGGGGATCATCGAGGATTTCAACCTGTATTCGAAAACCGGGCTGATCATTCTCTATACCTACTTCCAGATTCCCCTGGGCGTGCTGCTGCTCTATCCAGCCTTCGACGCCCTGCGCGAAGACTGGCGCGAGTCCGCCGAGTTGCTCGGCGCCAACGGCTGGCAGTTCTGGCGGCACATCGGCTTGCCGGTGCTGACCCCGGCGCTGCTGGGCACTTTCGTGATCCTGCTGGCCAACGCCCTCGGCGCCTACGCCACGGTCTACGCGCTGACCACCGGTAACTTCAACGTGCTGCCGATCCGCATCGCCGCCATGGTCTCCGGCGACATTTCCCTCGACCCGAACATGGCCAGTGCCCTGGCCGTGATACTGGTGGCGTTGATGACCGTGGTGACCGTCGTCCATCAGTTGCTGCTCAAGAGGAGCTACCATGTCTCGCGCTGAACCGGGCTCCGTCGGGCTTTATCATCGGGTGGTGGTGTACCTGCTGTTCGCCATCCTGCTGCTGCCCCTGGCCGGCACACTCGTCTACTCCATCGCCAGCAGTTGGTCGGCCACCGTGCTGCCCAGCGGCTTCACCTTCAAATGGTATGTGCAGTTGTGGAGCGATCCGCGTTTTCTCCACGCCTTCGGTCAGTCGCTGCTGGTCTGTGTCGGTGCGCTGGTGCTCTCGGTGGTGTTGATCCTGCCGTTGCTGTTCGTGGTGCATTACCACTTCCCCAAGCTCGACGCACTGATGAACATCCTCATCCTGCTGCCCTTCGCGGTGCCGCCGGTGGTGTCGTCGGTGGGGCTGTTGCAACTCTATGGTTCCGGGCCGCTGGCGATGGTCGGAACGCCGTGGATCCTGATCGGTTGCTACTTCACCGTCGCCCTGCCCTTCATGTACCGGGCGATCACCAACAACCTGCAAGCGATCAACCTGCGCGACTTGATGGACGCTGCCCAACTGCTCGGCGCCAGCACCTTCCAGGCCGCGTTCCTGGTGGTGCTGCCGAACCTGCGCAAGGGCCTGATGGTGGCGCTGCTGCTGTCCTTTTCGTTCCTGTTCGGCGAGTTCGTGTTTGCCAACATTCTCGTCGGCACCCGCTATGAAACCCTGCAGGTGTACCTGAACAACATGCGCAACAGCAGCGGTCACTTCACCAGTGCGCTGGTGATTTCCTATTTCTTCTTCGTACTGGTCCTGACCTGGGCGGCCAACATCTTGAGCAAGGACAAAAGCCAATGAGCTACGTCAGCGTCCAACACCTGCAAAAAAGCTACGCCGGCACGCCGGTGTTCAGCGACATCAACTGCGAGATCGGCAAGGGCGAATTCGTCACCCTCCTCGGCCCTTCCGGTTGCGGCAAATCCACGCTGTTGCGCTGCATCGCCGGCCTGACTGCGGTGGATGCCGGCCAGATCATCCTCGACGGGCAAGACATCGTCCCGCTGAGCCCACAGAAACGCGGCATCGGCATGGTTTTCCAGAGCTACGCCTTGTTTCCCAACATGACCGTGGAGCAGAACGTCGCCTTCGGCCTGCGCATGCAGAAGGTCGATGCCGGGGATAGCCGCCAGCGCGTACTGGAGATCCTGCGCCTGGTGGAGCTGCATGATTTTGCCGCACGCTATCCCCATCAACTCTCCGGCGGCCAATGCCAGCGCGTCGCACTGGCCCGCTCCCTGGTCACACGGCCGCGCCTGTTGCTGCTGGACGAGCCGCTGTCGGCCCTGGATGCGCGGATTCGCAAGCACTTGCGCGAACAGATCCGACAGATCCAGCGTGAGTTGGGCCTGACCACGATCTTCGTCACACACGATCAGGAAGAAGCCCTGACCATGTCTGACCGGATTTTCCTGATGAACCAGGGAAAGATCGTACAAAGCGGCGATGCCGAAACCCTTTACACGGCGCCAGTCGATGTCTTTGCCGCCGGCTTCATCGGCAACTACAACCTGCTGGACGCCGACAGCGCGAGCAAACTGCTGCAGCGGCCGGTGAGTGGCCGCATCGCCATCCGCCCGGAAGCCATCGAGCTGAGCCGCAATGGCGAGGCCGATGCGCTGATCCGCAGTCACAGTCTGCTGGGCAACGTCATCCGCTACCGGGTCGAGGCCCGTGGCGTGGAATTGGTGGTGGATGTGCTCAATCGTTCGGCCGCCGACCTGCACCCCGATGGCGCACGGTTGTCACTTTCCATCGATCCGTCGGCGCTGTGTGAGGTAGCCTGACGGCTTTGTTGATTTTGAAACTGATTTTGAAAAGGAAACGCGCTGATGGCCCTGGCAATTTTTGATCTGGACGAAACCCTGATCCACGGCGACTGCGCCACCCTCTGGAGCGAACAGATGGGACGCCTGGGCTGGGTCGATCCCGAGTCGTTCATGCGGCGCAACAACGAGCTGATGGACGCCTACAGCCACGGCAAGTTGAGCATGGAAACGTACATGGATTTCAGCCTGGAGCCGATGATCGGCCGCACGCCCGAGGAGATCGAACATCTGGTGGCGCCATGGGTGGAAGATTTCATCGAGCCGATCATCTTCAGCGACGCCACCAAGGCCATCGCTGAGCACCGCAAGGCTGGTGACCGGATCCTGGTGATTTCCGCCTCGGGCACACACTTGGTCAAGCCGATTGCCGAACGCCTGGGCATCGACGAAATCCTGGCCATCGAACTGGAAGTGGCCCATGGGGTGTACAGCGGCCAGACCGTCGGCACCCTGACCTACCGCGAAGGCAAGATCGCCCGGCTGCTGGACTGGCTGGATGCCGAGGAAGAGAACCTGGAAGGCGCGAGTTTTTATTCCGACTCGCGCAATGACTTGCCGCTGTTGCTCAAGGTCGATCATCCGCACGTGGTGAACCCCGACCCGGTATTGAAGGCCCATGCCGAATCGGCCGGCTGGCCGATTCATACCTGGAAATAAACACCGGACGGGAAAAAACTCCGGCCCCTGTGGCGAGGGAGCTTGCTCCCGCTCGGCTGCGAAGCAGTCGTAAACCGGCTGACGCGGTCTACCTGGATAGTTGCGTCGTCCCGATTGGGGCGGCTGCGCCACCCAGCGGGAGCAAGCTCCCTCGCCACGGGGGCGATCCATGCCTGCGAATACAAGACCTGTGGCAGCGAGCTTGCTCGCCCACAGGTTCAACCTAGCAGCAGCCAAAAACTCCAGCCGATCAACAACACACCGCAGAGACGACTGAGCCTGCGTCCCTGGGGCAAGTTTTTTTCCAGCAAGATGAAGGCGCCGATCACTGCCACCCAAAGCAGGTTCATCACCCCGACCACGAACAGCAGGCCCATCAGCGCCCAGCAGCAGCCCAGGCAGTAAGCGCCATGGGCCAGGCCCATGCGCCACCCGCCGAGCACGTCGGGGCGCCAGTAGCCGAGAAGAAAATGCAGCGGCCCGCGACAATGCTCAAGGCAGGCCGCCTTGCCTGGCAGCCACTGATAAACCCCAGCGACCAGCAACAGGCCGGCGCCCAGCGCGGTACTGGTGGTGCGCATTCCCGGGCTGAGCAAGGCGAGCTGCTCAAGCGCCCATTGCAACGCCGTGGCGCCGAGGGCGAAGCCGGCCCAGACCAGGCCATAGGCACTGCAGAACAGCAGCAGGGCCAGGTGTCGCTGCGGTGTCGGCATGCGCTTGCGCAGCATCTGCTGGTAGATCAGCAACATGGGCAGGGCGCTGGGCAGCATCATGCCGATCATCATCACCGTCCACATGGCGAACATCAGCAGCGCATCGGCCGGGCTCCAGGGCATGATCATGCCGGCCATTGCCGCATCCGCCATGCCGCCCGGCGCACTCATGTCGTGGGCCATGCGCAGCAGTGTCAGCCAGGCCAGGGTGGTCAGCCCGAGCAGACAGAGCAGCAGGAGCCACTGCTCGCCTGTCAGCCGCTTGCCCGGGGCCGCCGCCTGAGGTTCTGCCATCGCTACGGCTCTATGCCGTGGCCGGTGAAGTGCACGTGGGCGAGGTGGCTATGACTGCCCTGGGATTGCAGCTTGAGGGCTGAATGCGTCTGATAGCTGCCGCTGGCGACTTCGGCCTCATGGAACTCGAAACCCTCGGGCAGAGACAGGCGGACGCGATGCGGTGAGCCGTCGATCGGGCTGCGGATCGGCTCGCCGCTGGCCTGCAACACACCTGGAATGTCCAGGTGCGCCAAGCGCTGGTCGACATCGATGGATAGGGTGATGGGCACGAACAGCGGATCGAACGCTTCAGTCATGGTGCTGCTGAACACCTGGAACACGTTGGCCCCAGGGTCGCTCTCCAAGCCAGAAAGAATGGTCAGCAGGGCCTGGCGTTGCGCCTCGTCGGCACGTTCGTCGATGAACACCTGACAACTGCCGTTGCCCTCGTGGATGGCGCCCGGCCAAGCGAAGGTGGCGGCCCAGCACAAGCCGTCCAGCGCCACCTGATTGAAATACCCGTGTTCCACTCGCATCGACGCCACCGCCTGGCAGTGGCCGTGGGTCGGCGGCGCATTGAACTGGCAGGGGCAGCCCCAATTGCAGTTGCAGGCAATGAATTCGACGCCCTGCATGCGCCATTCGGCGATGGCCATGATCAACCTCTTCACCTCACGGGTGAAATGAAAGCTGCGGTTACCCCATCCCCATTAGTTAACGCTAGCAGGACGCGCGCATCGGATACGGGCTGCCGACCGAAGGTCGGCTTGCCCGTGATCGCGGGTGAGCGTTGCAAGCCACCGTCGATAGGAGGCCTTGGCTCAGCTCCCACAAGGAATTTGGAGTGAACACCGACTCTATGAGCACCCGAAGCCTCATGTGGGAGCAAGGCTTGCCCGCGATGGCGGCCGTACATTCAGCATCAATGCAAACTGATCCATCGTTTTCGCGAGCAAGCTTTGCTCCCACAAGTTCGCATCCAGCTTCGGGAATCAGCTCAGGCTTTCATCGATCAGCAGCACCAATTTCCCGGACACCCTGTTGGTTGCCAGCTCGGCAAACGCCGCCTCGGCATCCTTGATCGCAAAGGTCCGGGCCAGTTGCGGGCTCAGGCGTTTGTCGGCAAACAGCGGCCACACGTGTTGCCCCAGTTCGCTGATCAGGTCGGCCTTGAACTGCTCGTCGCGGCTGCGCAAGGTCGAGCCGAGCAGTTGGATACGCTTGCCCAGCACCTGGGCCAGATCAAGCTCGGTCGAGCGCCCGCCCATCAGGCCGATCAACACCCAGCGACCGTCAACTGACAAAAGTTTCACGTTGAGTTTGGCGTAGCTGCCGCCCACCGGATCGAGGATCACATCGAAGGGACCGAGGTCGTTCAGACTCTCCAGGCCATCGGTGCGAATTACACCGCCCTGGGCGCCCAGGGCCTCGCAATAGGCCAGCCGTTCGGCCGAACCGACACTGACCCAGCACGGGTTGCCAAAGGCCTTGCACAGCTGGATAGCGGCCGAACCAACGCCGCTGGCGCCGGCGTGCAGCAGCACTTTCTCGCCCGGTTTGAGCGCCGCCAACTGGAACAGATTCAGCCACGCGGTGCTGTAGACCTCAGGCAGCGCGGCCGCTTCAGCCAATGACAAGCCCTCCGGCACCGGCAACACATGCCGGCCATCGACGACTACTTCCTCGGCCATCCCGCCGCCGGCCAGCAACGCGCAGACGCGGTCGCCCACCTGCCAGGACGAGCCCGGCCCCACCTCGCTGATCACCCCCGAACACTCCAACCCCAATACTTGGCTGGCGCCGGGTGGCGGCGGGTAAAGTCCGGCTTTTTGCAACAAATCGGCCCGATTCAGGCCGGCGGCCGCCACACGGATGCGAACTTGCCCGACATCACATGCCGGACTTGGCTCATCAGCCCATACCACTTGGCCTTCAACGCCTTGCAATGCTTTCACGGTGCCTCCATAGTGAGTCTCGACTGGGCCCGCTGCTTCAACGCCGGGCTTTCTTGCATTATGCGCCCGGGCCACATGGAACCGGCGACTTCAAAGACGGCCTAATATGCGTTATCAATTGTCCCTGCGTCGAATCAGCATGAAGCACCTGTTCCCCAGCACCGCCCTCGCGCTCGTCATTGGCCTCGGCCTGTTACCGTTGTCGAACGATACGTTCGCAGCCAACAGCTGGGACAAGCTTCAGCCCGATCGCGACGAAGTGATTGCCAGCCTTAACGTCGTCGAATTGCTCAAGCGCCATCACTACAGCAAGCCACCGCTCGATGACGCGCGCTCGGTCATCATCTACGACAGCTACTTGAAGCTGCTCGATCCATCGCGCAGTTACTTCCTGGCCAGCGACATCGCTGAATTCGACAAGTGGAAAACCCAGTTCGACGACTTCCTCAAGAGCGGCGACCTGAACGCCGGGTTCACCATCTACAAGCGTTACCTGGACCGCGTGAAGGCGCGCCTGGACTACACCCTGGCCGAACTGAACAAAGGCGTCGACAAAATCGACTTCAATGCCAAGGAAACCTTGCAGGTCGACCGCAAGGACGCCCCTTGGCTCAAAAGCACGGCCGAACTCGATGACCTGTGGCGCAAGCGCGTCAAGGACGAAGTGCTGCGCATGAAGATCGCCGGCAAGGACTCCAAGCAGATCCAGGAAACCCTGACCAAGCGCTACAAGAACCAGTTGGCGCGCCTGGACCAGACCCGCGCCGAGGATATTTTCCAGGCGTACATCAATACCTTCGCCATGTCCTACGACCCGCACACCAATTATCTGTCGCCAGATAACGCGGAAAACTTCGACATCAACATGAGCCTGTCCCTGGAAGGCATCGGTGCGGTGCTGCAGAGCGACAACGACCAGGTGAAAATCGTGCGCCTTGTTCCGGCAGGCCCGGCGGACAAGACCAAGCAGGTCAGCCCGGCGGACAAGATCATCGGCGTCGCCCAAGGCAACAAGGAAATGGTCGACGTGGTCGGCTGGCGCCTGGACGAAGTGGTCAAGCTGATCCGTGGCCCGAAAGGCTCGGTGGTGCGCCTGGAAGTCATCCCGGCCAGCAATGCGCCGAACGACCAGACCAGCAAGATCGTGGCCATCACCCGCGAAGCGGTGAAGCTGGAAGAACAGGCGGCGAAGAAATCGGTCCTCAACCTCAAGCAGGACGGCAAGGACTACAAGCTCGGCATCATCGAGATCCCGGCTTTCTACCTGGACTTCAAGGCCTTCCGCGCCGGGGATCCGAACTACAAGAGCACCACCCGCGACGTCAAGAAACTGCTGACCGAACTGCAAAAGGAAAAAGTCGACGGCGTGGTCATCGACTTGCGCAACAACGGCGGCGGCTCCCTGCAGGAAGCCACCGAACTGACCAGCCTGTTCATCGACAAGGGCCCGACCGTGCTCGTGCGCAACGCCGATGGCCGAGTGGATGTGCTGGAAGATGAAAATCCGGGCGCGTTCTACAAGGGGCCGATGGCCTTGCTGGTCAACCGCCTGTCGGCGTCGGCCTCGGAGATTTTCGCCGGCGCCATGCAGGACTATCACCGTGCGTTGATCATCGGTGGCCAGACCTTCGGCAAAGGCACCGTGCAGACCATCCAGCCGCTCAACCACGGCGAACTGAAGCTGACCCTGGCGAAGTTCTACCGGGTGTCCGGCCAGAGCACCCAGCACCAGGGCGTGCTGCCTGACATCGATTACCCGTCGATCATCGACACCAAGGAAATCGGTGAAAGCGCCCTGCCCGAAGCCATGCCATGGGACACCATCCGGCCGGCGATCAAACCGGCCGTGGACCCGTTCAAGCCGTTCCTGGCCCAACTCAAGTCGGACCATGACGCACGTTCGTCCCAGGACGCGGAGTTCGTGTTTATCCGCGACAAGCTGGCCCTGGCGCAGAAATTGATGATGGAAAAAACCGTCACCCTCAACGAAGCCGACCGTCGGGCGCAGCATGCCGACATCGAGGCCAAGCAACTGGCCATGGAAAACCTGCGTCGCAAGGCCAAGGGCGAAGAACCGCTCAAAGAGCTGAAGAAAGAGGACGAAGACCTGATCACCGAGCCGGAGAAAACCAAGCCGGAAGACGACGCCTACCTGAGCGAGACCGGGCGGATCCTGCTGGATTACCTGAAACTCAACACGGCGATCGCCAAGCACTAAGATGATGGCCATTTAATGGTGATGCTCGTCGGAGTGTCATCAAACTGACATCAGTCTGTCGTGAAATACAGGACTGGGTGCCCCGCACCCGGTCCTTTTTTTATCGCCAGAGATTGCCATGACCACGACAGAACAGCTGAGTGCCTTGAGTTCGATCCTGGCTCAAAGCGGTTTGCACAGCCTGTTCCAACCGATCATCTGCCTTTCCGAACGGCGCATCGTGGGCTATGAAGCCTTGACCCGCGGCCCTTCCAACAGCCCGCTGCACTCCCCTATCGCATTGCTTTCGGTAGCGCGCCAAGCCGGACGCCTTAGCGAGCTGGAACTGGCCTGCCGCCGCAGCGCCTGCCAACGCTTCAATGAGCAAAAGCTGCCGGGCAAGCTGTTTCTCAACGTTTCGCCCGAATCCCTGCTGGAATCCGCGCACCAGACGGGACGCACGCTGCAATTGCTGCAAGACTTCGGCATCGCCCCCAGCCAGGTGGTGATCGAACTGACCGAACAGACCCCCATCGATGACTTCCAGCTCTTGCAAACCGCCCTGCATCATTACCGGGCGATGGGTTTCTCGATTGCCTTGGACGACCTCGGTGCCGGTTATTCGAGTCTGCGGCTGTGGTCCGAATTGCGCCCCGACTATGTGAAGATCGACCGGCACTTCATCGACGGCATTCATCAGGACGCCCTCAAGCGCGAGTTCGTCGGCTCGATCCTGAAAATCGCCCGGGCTTCCCGCGCCCAGGTGATTGCCGAGGGCATCGAACTGCCGGAAGAGCTGGCGGTGCTGATCGAAATGGGCGTCGACCTGGTCCAGGGCTATCTGCTGGCCCGGCCACAGGAACAACCGTCGCGCGATGCCAGGGCACTGATGCCCCGGCAGGACAGCGGCGTGGTGGCGCTGAATGATGAGGTCAACGACCTCAGTGCGCTGCTCAACGAACAGCCGGCGGTGGCGCACGACACGCCGACAGCCTCCGTGCTGGAAGCGTTCCGGCGCCAGGCCAATCTCAACTCCCTGGCGGTGCTGGACAATCAGAACCAGCCCTGTGGCATCGTCCATCGCCATTCACTCTCGGACGCCTTGCTCAAGCCCTTTGCCACCGACCTGTTCGCCCGCAAGCCCATCAGTCGGCTGATGAGCGATGACTTCCTGGCGGTGGAGTTGAACCAGTCGCTGCAACAAGTCAGCCGCCTGATCACCAGCCGCGCCCGGCAACGCATCGAAGAAGATTTCATCATCACCCTCAACGGTGGCTACCTGGGCCTGGGCCGGGTGATCGACGTGCTCAAGCTCATCACCGAACTGAAAATCCAACAGGCCCGCTACGCCAACCCACTGACCCTGCTGCCGGGCAACGTGCCGATCCAGCAATGCCTCACGCGCCTGCTGCAACAACGGCAGGAATCGGTGATCTGCTACGTGGACATCGACAGTTTCAAACCCTTCAACGACATCTACGGCTACGGCCGCGGCGACGAAGTCCTGCTGTGCCTGGCCCAATGCCTGAACGAACGCATCGACCCCAGCCGCGACTTCGTCGGCCACATCGGCGGCGACGACTTCCTGCTGGTCCTCGGACCGGACGACTGGCGCAAGCGCCTGGACCAGCTGCTCAGCGACTTCCAAACCCACTGCCGCCGCTTCTACCGCCCCGAGCATTTGGAGGCGGGATGTTTTACGGCGTTGAATCGGCAGGGGATTCGGCAGGAGTTTGCGTTGCTGTCATTGTCGATTGGCGTGGTGCACTTGCGTGCCGAGGCTTGTGGGGAGTTGGATGCCAGCCAGTTGGCGGAATTGGCTTCGCAGGCCAAGCACCATGCCAAGGAGATTTTGGGAGGGAGTGTGTATTTGGTGGAGGGTTTGGCTGAGCGGGAGGTTGTGGTGGAGTTGGGGTTGTCGGTGTAAGTGAGTCCCGCATTGGCCCAACGCCTGGCGCTACCCCTGTGGCGAGGGAGCTTGCTCCCGCTGGGCTGCGCAGCAGCCCCCTCTTCTGACCGACGCCTCGGTGTGCCTGACTGACCGAGTGGGTTGTTTTTAGGGCTGCTTCGCAGCCCAGCGGGAGCAAGCTCCCTCGCCACGAAAGCGGTTTGGTGGTGTATTGATTAGCCATAGCTCAGCAAAGACTATCGATTCTAATTTTTAGACTGCTCGCAATATGCCGTAACCACACCTCGCCGACACCTCATGTATTCCAATAACTGTAATAGCAACTTAGCTCTTTCAATAAATACTCTCTCAACTCCAATTCATTTTTCTTTTTTCCAAGTAGGGCACTGAGTTCTTGCTGAACGGTTCTCAGTACCTCGACGTCCGAATCTGCTAGAAAGGCTTCGAGGACTCGCTCTGCGGACTCATGCTCGGCTGACCAATCCTGATGAAAATAGGCCCCAAAAAAATCATGTAGTTCAGGAAGTTCTTTATTCATATTTCCGGGAAACGTGTTAGCAAAAAAATCCCCATTGGATTTTGTTGATCGTTCCCACGCTCCTGCGTGGGAATGTCGCAAGGGACGTTCCGCTTCCGGGAACTACCAGGTTGCTGGATCTTCCTGGCTGGCCTTATGAAGATCCTCGTCCCACGCTTCTGCTAAATACTTATAGACATCGTCAAAGAAAACTCTGAAATCTTCCATTTCATCCCATCCCGGCGGAAGGGCTGAATGTGAAACCACTTCGTGTTCGAACACCTCACCAAAGTCATACTCCGGATCGTCGAGTGCAATTGCGAGCACACAAAAAAATAAAAATTTGTGACGATAGCTTAAATTTCTAAAACGATGAACCACGTACTTATAAATCAGCTTTTTCCGATCTTCGGCACACTCGAGATCATACTGCGATAATTCCTCACCCAGAGTCTCTTCGCAATCATATATCTCGAAGCCGCCGAGAAAATGTCCGATCTGAGGATCATAGGGACGATCAAGAAACGGATGCATCAACATCAAAACCTCCTACGGGATAAGCGGTGACCGGACGTAGCGTTTCGTAATCGAATCTGACTTCGAATACATTAATTTCGCTTTGAAATATTGGATTTCCCCTGTCATGTACGTTTGGTATGTATCCTTGCCCAACCTTTGGCAAATACATACGCACGACTGGATTCCCTCTTTTGTCTTCGCCAGTAAAACGAGGGAGACCTCTTGCTTCACGGGTCAGCGCTTCATTCATGGCTTGATGCTGTATTCGAAAACTATTGAACTTTGTACTACAGTTAGCGTACCACTGCCTCGGCTTGGGGGACTTTACGTTTTCGGCACGGCTTTCTGTTGAACTTCCATTAGGTGTATACGAGCCGTATCTTCTGGACTTTCTCAAATGCAATTTCTCTATGAGTTCAGGATTCTGGAGCATTCTATGACTGATAGCGCTTGAGGCAGCTCAGCAATATTTCCATAAAGTGTCGCTGATCATGAATTTCTTGATCAAAATATGTATCCATATCTTCAAACAAATCATTGAAAGTGTCGCCAATCTCCAAAGCTCTTTTCGTCAATTCAGCTATACATAATACCAAGTAGACCTATCCTCGGATTCCGCCTTACGGAGATCATCCGCCCACAGCTCACTCGCCAGTCTATATATATCTTCAAAAAAAACTCTTGGATTGTCCATTGTGTCCCACCCGTTGGGTAGCGATGAGCACTCCTGACAATCGTGTTCTAGTAAAGCCTGAAAATCATAATCGCTGTCTTGCAACGCTTCTTCTAAACTTTTATACAATGCAAATTTTTGCCTGTACGTTATTTTCCATTTTTTAGACAGCGAGTAGTTTAAGATTAATATCTCTCGGTCCGCTGGGCTGTTGGGGTCATATTTTTCAAGTTCTTCCCCTAGCGTTTCTTCCCGATCATATATATCAAAACAACCCAAAAAATACGCAGGCGTGGGTATATATGGCTGGCCGGTGCTTGGATCGATCACTTTATTACTTCCTATTTTATTGGATACAGTGTAAATGGAATTTCGGTATCCCGATCAAATTTCATTTCTATACGGTTCATGTCAACCAGTTTTGGATCGCTTGGATCTTTGGAGTTTGGAATGTATCCTTTCCCCGCACCCGGTAGATCTGCCCGTAGATATTTGCTTCCATTTTTATCCACCAGCAGTTCATGCCCGCTATTTTTCTTTGCAATAGCTAACTCATAGGCCTTTAGCTGTAACTCCCAGCTATTAAACCTTGAACTTGGATTCCCCTTCCTATGCGGAGGGGTCCTACCAGTTAAGGGATCTGTACCGTCAATTGCCCGCCTCTTCCACACCTGATCTGAAACCGCAGGGCTATGTTTACTGACCATATGCATGCCTTGCTCCCGATCTAGACGCCTGACTTCTTTTTCGGCCAACTCAGCGGCGGTCGGCTTGGGCAGCGCCGGCTCCCCCTCATCCACCCCAACCTTCGCCGCCGGATCCTGATCCCCAACCGCCGGCCTACACCCACCCTTCCCCGGACAATCCACCAACCCCAACGGATCCACC